>NZ_JASATI010000012.1:0-109138 GCF_038440225.1 Hydrogenophaga sp. OTU3427
AGGCGTGGGCGCGGTGCTGCCCGGCGACACGATCACCGGCCGCGTGTTCGGCGTGAACGAGATCACCCTGAGCATCGGCGCCGCCGAGTGATTCGGGTGTGACGGCCCGTCGGGTACCGCGCCGAAAAATGGCCGTCTTTTTTGTGTGGGCTGTGCTTCAAAATATTTAATACGAGTGATTCGCATTTAAAATTTGAGCACTTCCATCCCCCGCAGGAACCCCCATGTGCGACAAATGTGCTTCCGGTGTTCCGCTGCCCACCACGGGCTCGCGCCGGCGGCGGCTGTGGGACCTGCCCCACCAGTGCCATTGCCCGGTGGTCGGGGTCTGCCTGCCCCTGGACACGCTGCGCAACGTGGTCAACAAAGCCTTGGGCGGCAAGGCGGTCGCCGACGATTACGAGATCCACGTCGGCGCGGTGGCCGAGTGCACCCAGCGCAATCGCCTGTCGGAGCAGCTGCAAAGCGAGCTGGACAAACGGTATGCGGGCAAGGCGCGGGCGTTCAAGGCCGCCAAGACCACCCGGGCCGTCGCCGACATGTGGGCGCAGGCCGTCCACCAGTGCGATGTGGCGGGCGCGTTCTGGGCCGCGCTGACCCACCCACGCTGCGACGAGGTGCTGCAGGAGGTGTTGCTGCGGGACATGCACATGGTCCAGCACCAGGCCGGCGCCGCGGTGCGCATCGACGTGGCCAAGTTCAAGGTGGTCCTGCAGGAAAACGCGGTCCTGGGCCGCGAGCTGGCCAAGGCGCAGGAGCGCTGCGCCCGGATCGTCGCGGAGAAGTCGGCCGACATGGAGCGGCTCGCCGGCGAGGCCATGCTGCTGCGCGCCGCCGGCATCGGCAGGACACCCGCATCGCGCAGCTGACGCAGGAACTGGACACGCTCAAGGCGTCCATCCCCGGTTTCGAGAACGCCGCCCGCCTGCAGAAGAGGATGGACCTGGTGCTCGAGCGGCAAACGGAGCTCGAGGCCACGAACGCCGAGTTGCGGCTCAAGCTGGGCATCGCGATGAAGGGTCTGGACGCGTCGGCCAGGGAGATCCGGCCCGTGGACCCGCCGGATGCGCAGACGCAGCGCGCGCCCACCACCTCGCCGGTGACGCTGCACCTGAGGCACAAGACCGTGCTGTGTGTGGGCGGACGCCATGGCAGCGTCGCCAACTACCGCGATGTCGTTGAAAAGGTGGGGGCGAAGTTCGTTCACCACGACGGCGGCGTGGAGGACAACCAGAACATCCTGGACGCCAGCCTGGCGGCCGCCGATCTGGTGGTCTGCCAGACCGGTTGCATCAGCCACAACGCCTACTGGAAGGTCAAGGACTTCTGCAAGCGCACGGGCAAACGCTGTGTCTTCGTGGAAAGCCCCAGCGTGTCGTCGCTCGCGCGCGGCCTGGAGCAGATCGCCACCGATGTCGGGGCCCACCATCCGGTGGACCACGCCGGCGCCGTCACTGCGGCTTGAAGCCCGCGGCCTTGACCAGGCGCTCGCTGGCCGCCCGGCTGGCTTCGGTGGTGCGCAACATGTCATCGGGCGTGCCGGATTTGACCAGGATCCCGGTGTCCACGATGCGGTCATGGAAGGTCTTGGAAGCCACCACCTTGTTGGCGGCCGCGTTGAACTTGGCCACCAGGTCGGCCGGCGTGCCGGCCGGGGCGATCAGGCCGATGGTGATGACGTCCTCCAGGCCCTTGAGGCCCAGTTCGCTGTAAGTGGGGACGTCGAAACCGGGCAGGCGCTGCGGGCCATCGACGGCCAGCAGCTTGAGCTTGCCGGCCCGCACATGGGGCAAGGCGGCCGCGATGCCCGCGATGCCGGCGGGGATCTGCCCACCGATCAGGTCCTGGACGAGGGGCGCGTCGCCCCGGTAGGCGGCGGCCTTGAAGTCGGCCTGGTAGGCCTGGCCCAGCACCGAGACCGAGAACTCCGGTGCACTGGCCGGCGCTGGCACACCGATGTTGCCGCGCCCCGGGTGGGCCCGCGCCCAGTCGGCGAAGGCCTTGACGCTGTCGACACCGGGGCCGACCAGGGCGGGATTGACCATGAAGAAGTTCGGGTTGGTGGCCACGAGGCCGACGTAGACAAAGTCCCGGGTGGCGTCGTATCCCGGCTGGAGCGTGGTCAGCGGCACCATGGCCGTGGTGTGGCTGTTGGTCAGGTACAGCGTGTTGCCATCGGGTCGGGCCACCTTCAGCGCCTGGGCCGCGATCTGGCCGCCTGCCCCGGGACGGTTATCCACCACCACGGTGCGGCCCAGCTCGGCCTGCATGCCCTGGGCCAGCACGCGGGCGACCAGATCGGTCACGCCGCCGGGGGCGAACCCCACCAGGATGCGGATGGGGTTGTCCTGAGCGAAGGCGGCGCCGGCCGCCAAGGCCAGGCCCAGGCCCAGCGCGTGGCGGCGCATGCGGGAAAAACCGGAGGATGTCATGGAAAGTGCCTCTGTGGTTGCGGATGGGAGAAAGGGGTGGGGGGTCAGGGGCACACGTAGCCCATGGCCCGGTCCTGGTCGCTGGCCCGCGGCGGGCGCTCGGCGGTGGGGCCATAGCCCGCGCCGCCAGGCACGTCGATGCGCAGCACCTCGCCGGCAGGCACGGTCTGCAGGCCCAGCGAGCGCAGCGTGGCGCCCGACACCAGGCCCACCCAGCCGGGCGCGCCATCGCCGCCACCGTCGCGGCCACGGGCCGGGTTGCGCACGCGGTCGAACAGACCGAAGAACTGGAACTCGGCACCGTCGCGGGTCGCGACTTCCACCCGCTGCCCCAGGCCGCCGCGTTGGCGTCCAGCGCCACCCGAACCTGGCAGCAGTTCCTTGCGCCAGATCACGATGGGCGCGAAGTTCTCGCAGATCTCCACCGGGATGGCGCGGATGCCGCTCGGGAAACAGGTCGCCGACAGGCCATCGCTGTCGGGGCGGGCCCCCGAACCGCCCGCGTTGAAGAACAGGATCTCGAAGGGCTGACGGCCACCGGCTGTCTGGCGCTGGCCACGCAACTGCAGGCCCCAGTTGCAGGCCGCGCCCTCGGCGGGCAGGGTGCCGGGCAGGGCACGGGCCAGCGCGCCCAGCACCACCTCGGGCAGAAACTGGCCGATGATGTGCCGTGCGCAGACCGGCGCCGGGTGTCGCACGTTGAGGATGGAGCCCTCTGGCGCGTCCACCTCGACCAGGGCCAGCGAGCCCGCGTTGTTGGGCACATGGGGCGCGACGGCGGCGCGCACGCCGAAGGCCGCGTAGGCCCGTGTGTAGTTGAGCACCAGGTTGATGCCGTGCCGGCTGGCGGCGGAGCTGCCGGCAAAGTCCACGTGGACGCGTTCCGACCCGATGGTCAGCTCGCATTCGATATGGACCGGCGCGTCGTAGCCGTCCAGCTCCACGCTGTGCTTGAACCGGCCCTGCGGCAGCGCTGCGATGGCCGCGCGCATGCCGGCCGCCGAACGTTCGCAGACAAAGTCGCTGATGGCCTGCAGCCCGTCCTCGCCAAACTCGTCCAGTGTCGCCACCAGGCGGCGCCCGCTGACCTCGTTGGCGGTGATGTAGGACAGGATGTCGCCGACCACCGCGTCGGGCTGGCGCACGTTGGCGCGCACGATCTCCAGCAGGTCCTCGTTCACGCGTCCTTGCCGCGCCAGGGGCAGGATGGGCAGGTACAGGCCCTCCTCGTGCACGGACTTGGCGTCCGGCCCCATGCCCAGCCCGCCGATGTCGACCTGGTGGCAGGTGCAGGCGAAGAAGCCCACCGCGCGTCCCTGCTGGAAGACGGGCGACATCACCGTGATGTCGTGCAGGTGGCCCGAGGCCAGCCATGGATCGTTGGTGATGTAGTGGTCGCCCGCCTGCATGGCCTGCGCGGGGTACTTGGCCAGGATGTGCCGCGCGCAGGCGGCCAGCGAATTGACGTGGCCGGGCGTGCCCGTGATGGCCTGGGCCACCAGCCGGCCCTCGAGATCGAACAGACCGGCGGCCAGGTCCCCGGCCTCGCGCACGGTGGGCGAAAACGCGGTGCGCATCATGGTGCGGGCCTGCTCCTCCACCAGCGCGATCAGCCGGCTCCAGAGCATCTGGCGGTGGATCTCGGTCGGCGCGGCGGCGGCGTCGACCGCTTGCGCCACCGGTGCCGCCGCGTGGCGGTGCAGGTTCACTTCGCCGGCGGCGCCGCGCGAGCCATCGAAGTCCAGCGGCACGACCATCGTGGTTTCGTCGGTGCGCAACAGCGCCGGGCCCGCCAGCGCCACTCCATGGGGCAGGTCCCGCAACTGGTGCACGGCGGACTCGCACCAAGCGCGCCGCCCCTGGTCCAGCGTGCGTGCGCTGGATGCGCGGGCGGCCACCGGCGGCGCCCCCACATCCATATCCACGGCCGCTGGCGTGGCCGGGGCTGCGACCGTTTCGACCGCCTCGACCCGCACGGTCCAGCCCAGCACCTCCACCGGCGTGTGCGCCAGCGCACGGCCATACAGGGCACGGTAGGCCGATTCGAAGGCCTGCTGCAGCAGGGTCTCGTCACCGGCCTCGAAAGGCCGCGCGGGCAAGGGCACGCGGATTTCGTGGCCCTGTCCCTGGTACCGCATCCAGGCCGTGCGCTGCACCACCACGGGCAGCGCTGGCGCGGCCCGGCGCACCAGGGCCTGCAGCTCAACGATCAGGGCCGACATCAGCGTGTTGGCACCGTCGACATCGAGCTGGGCGGCGCGCAGCATCACGCTGCGTGTGGATTCGAAGGCGATGGGCGCGCGCAGGAATCCCAGGGCCGAACCCACGCCCGCGCCGACCGGGATCACCACCCGGTCCAGGCCCAGCTTGGCCGCCAGGCGCGCCGCGTGCAGCGGCGCCATGCCGCCGATGGCGATCAGGGTGCGGCCATCCACGCCCTTGCCGACCTCGACCGCATGCTCGCGCACGGCATTGGCCATGTTCTCGTCGACGATCTCGCAGACGCTCCAGGCGGCGTCCTCGGCCGACAGGCCCAGCGATGGCCCCAGCCGGCCGTAGGCGGCGCGGGCGGCCTCGGTGTCCAGTGTCATGTGGCCGCCCGCAAAACCCTCAGGCTCCAGGCGCCCGAGCATCAGGTGGGCGTCGGTGACGGTCGGTTCGGTGCCGCCACGCGCGTAGCAGGCCGGTCCCGGCACGGAACCCGCGCTGACGGGCCCCACCTGCAGCCGGCCCAGCGCGTCGCGGTGGGCGATGGAGCCCCCCCCGGCGCCGATCTCGGCCAACTCGACCACCGGAAACCGCAGCGGAATGCCGCTGCCCGCCTTGAAGCGAGCGATGCGCGCCACCTCCATGGTGCGCGCCGTCTGGGGCATGCCATCGTCGATGAAACACAGCTTGGCGGTCGTGCCCCCGATGTCCAGCAGCAGGGCACGGTCCAGGCCCAGCGCGCGCGCCACGTCGGCCGCCAGGATGGCGCCGCCGGCCGGGCCGGATTCGAGCAGGCGCACCGGAAAGCGCCGCGCCACCTCCACCTCGCACAGGCCGCCGTTGGACAACATCAGCAGCAGCGGCGCGCCGATGCCCAGCTGGCGCAGGGCCTTCTCCAGCCGCTCCAGGTAGCCGGCCATGATGGGCTGCACGTAGGCGTTGACACAGGTGGTGGCGAAACGCTCGTATTCGCGGATCTCGGGCGCGACCTCGCTGGAGATCGACACCCGCCAGTGGGGCCGCCAGGCGCGCAGCAATTCGGCGGCGCGGCGCTCGTGGGTGGGATTGACGAAGCTGTGCAGGAAGCCGATGGCGATGGCCTCGACGCCGGCGCCGTCCAGCGTGGGCAGCAGCGCACGCAGCCCGTCTTCGTCCAGCGGGCGCAGCACCTCGCCATCGGCGGCCAGCCGCTCGCGCACCACCAGGCGCAAGTGGCGGGGCACCAGCGGCTCGGGCTTCTCCACCCGCAGGTCGTAGTGGTCGTAGCGGCTCTCGGCCCCCATCTCCAGCGTGTCGCGCAGCCCCTCGGTGGTGATGAACGCGATGCGGGCGCCCCGGCGCTCGATGACCGCATTGGTCGCCAGCGTGGTGCCGTGCACCACCCGCGTCAGGGCCTCGGGGCGCAGGCTGGCCAAGGCCAGCACGCGCCGCGTGCCCTCGATCACCGCTTGCTCGGGCGCGTCGGGGGTGGTCAGCACCTTGGCGAAATGCTGGCGCACGCCGTCCGCGTGGGGCACCTCCAGCGCGAAGTCGGTGAAGGTGCCGCCGATGTCGATACCCAGTCGGGCCATGTGAATCACTCCTTGTGGCGCGCGCGGCGCCGGGTTTGCAGATGTTGGGCAGCGGCGTCACGGGCGCTCAGCAGCAGGGCACGCATCGCGGCTTCGGCCCGCTGAGCGTCACCGGCCGCGACGGCGGCCACGATCTCGCGGTGGCCCGCGACGACCCGCTCGCGGTTGGGCCGCCCGGACAAGGTCAGGCGGCGCAGGAACTGGAGCTGGCTGTCGTAGCGGCTGGCGGTCTCGGCCAGGCGGCCATTGCCGGCCAGCGCGAAGAGGCAGACACGGAAGTCGTGGTTGGCCATGGCGAATTCGCGCACCGAACGCAAGGGCAGCGCGTGCACCTCCCTGTCCAGCGTCTGCTGCAGCCGGGCGGCGCCCTGGGCCCCCGACACGCTGGCCGCGCGGGCAGCGATGTAGGGTTCGACCAGCAGGCGGATCTCCATGATTTCCGCCAGATCGTCCAGGCCCAGCGACACCCGCGCACCCGGCCCGGCGGGCAGGTCCAGCAGGCCTTCGCGGCGCAGGCGCACCAGGGCCTCGCGCACCGGCGTGCGCGAGACGCCCAGCAGCGTGGCCAGGCCCGTCTCGGTCAGCTTGCGCGCGGGATCCAGCTCGCCGCTGGCGATGCGCTCGTGCACCTGGCGGTAGACCTGCTCGGCGAGGCGCCGCCGGCGCTGCTGGGCTTCGGGCGTGATGGTGGTGGTGTCCATGCCAAAAAATACAATTGTTTTTTTGAGTGTAGGCAGACACCCGCGCGGGGGCAAGGCGCCAGCGGCCTGATTTCTTGGCGACCGGCTCTGGAACCAAGGATTTCGGAATTTCACGCCCGCGCGCGCCCCGCCCCGGGGGCGGGCGCCACATTTCAGCGCCAGTGACGGGCGATCAGATCGGCGGTGTCCTGGCCGCTGGCGCAGGCGCCGTTGAGCAGGGCTTGCGACAGGTAGTCCCCACACAGGTAGAGCCGCTGCGGCCGGCTGGCCTGCCAGGCCAGGAAGTCGCGCACGCGCGCGAGGTAGCCCGGGTAGAAACTGGGCAGCTTGTGGGCGATCCACTGGTTGTGCCGGTGGATCAGCCGGGATTCGAAGTCCGGCACGCGCGCGCGCACCTCGTCGCCGATCAGCCGGTCGAGCTGCCCGGTCAGGCCGGCGGTCTGCGCCTCCCGCGCCGCCTCGGGCGTGAGCTGGCAGTACAGCAGGGCCGGCTGGGTGCCGCTGGCCGGCGTCTGCTGCCAGGTCGCGATGCGGGTGGCGCGCCGGCGGGTGGCGAACTCCATCGCGCGTGGCAGCTCGCCTTGCAGCGCGCAATGCACCACACCCAGGCTGTTGTAGCGCACGGCGCCCAGCAGGGCCCGGTGTTCGGGCGAGGCCTGCGTCAGCAAGGGCGCGGCCAGCGCGCCTTCGGTCGCGCAGACGACCAGGTCGGCCGGCAGGCGTTCGGGCCGGCCGTCAATGACGGCATCGACTTCGCAGGGCATGCCGTCCCGGCCCAGGCGCACGGCAATGGCGCGGGCGTTCAGCCGCACCGGCAGGCGCTGCGCCAGCGCGCCGGTGAGCTGGCCCATGCCCTGGCGCAGCGAGTAGGTGGTGTCCTGTCCGATCAGATGGGGCGTGGTGCTCAGGTAGAAGGCGGCCGAAAGGTCCTCGGGGTTCCAGCTGCGGGTGGCGCGGAACACCGGCTCGACCAGCAGCCGCAGCGCGTCCTCGCCAAGTGTGCGGCGCACGTGTTCGGCCAGCGATTCGTCGCCCGGGCCGATCAGCGCCGAGGCCGCGTGGTCGGGGTCCACCCGCCGGCGCAGGCCCCACAACCGCAGCGCCGAGCCCACCAGCCGGGCGCGTGTGCCCAGCGACAGCCCGGGGGTGCGCAGCACCGCCGCGCCGGGCATGAGCTGGATGGTGTGGCGTTGTGTGGTGTCGACGCAGGTCGCGCTCAGACCCTTGAGCGGCACCAGTTCCCCGCGCAGGCCCAGTTCATCGATGAGGCGGTGCAGGGCCTGGCCAAAGGGGTAGATCAGCCGGGCGCCGGTGTTGTAGGGGATGGGGCCGCTGCGGCGTTGGCCCATGCGGCCGCCCACCTGGTCCTGGCCCTCCAGCACCAGCACCTCGAAGCCCTGCTGGACCAGCCGGTGGGCGGTGGTCAGGCCCGCCAGGCCCGCGCCGATGACGATGACACGGCGAGCGGCGCTCATTCGGGCTTGCCCACGGTGGCAGGCACCGCCAGCTCGATCAGCCGCACGCCCCGGGCCTGCCACAGGCGCGTGAGCACCGGCTCCCAGTCCTCGGTGCGCTCGACACGCTCGGCCTGGGCGCCAAACGACCGGGCAAAGGCCACGAAGTCGGGGTTGTGCAGATCGGTGCCCACGGCGCGGCCAAACAGGCGTTGCTGCGATGCGCGTATGGCGCCGTAGCCCTGGTTGTTGACGACCAGCACCAGCAGATCCAATCCCAGCTGGACGGCGGTGGCCAGCTCCTCGGGGTGCATCATGAGGCAGCCATCGCCGGCCAGGGCGACCACGGGCCGCCCGGGTTCGGCCAGCGCGGCGCCGATGGCGGCCGGCAGCCCATAGCCCATCGCACCGCTCTTGGGTCCGAGCAGGGTGCGCGGACGCAACACATTGAAATAGCGGTGCAGCCACACCGCGTAGGCCCCTGCGCCCACCGTCAACACGGTCTCGGGCGGCAGCGTCTGGCGCAGGGTGCGGAACACGGCACGCAGGTCCAGCGGACCGGGGCAGCGGCCGCTGCCGGTCCAGGCCTCGCGCGCGGCTCGGCAACGGCCCAGCCACCCGGCCTCGGGCGTGGTGTCGGGCAAGCCCTCCAGCGCCCACATCGCCTCGCGCGGGCCACAGGCGATGGCCAGGTCGGCCATCACCGCGCGCTGCAGTTCGCCCGCGGCGGGGTGCAGGTGCACCAGCCGCCGATCTGGGCGGGGCGCCAGCAGCTTGAAGCCACCAAACCCCCCCGGACCAAAGGTGTTGAGTTCACCCAGGCGCAGATTGATGGCGATGACCAGGTCCGCCGCCTCCACCGCCTCGTACAGCGCCGGATCTATGCCTATGCCCAGCTCGCCCGCGTAGTGGGGGTCGCTGTTGTCGAACAGGTGGGCACGCCGGTAGGCGCAGGCCACCGGCCAACCCTGGCGGGCGGCAAAGCCGCGCAAGGCCTCCAGCGCGCCGTCGCTCCAGCCGCTGCCCCCCACCAGCAGCAGGGGCCGGCGGGCCGGTGCCGTCCAGGCGCGCAGCGTGTCGATGTCGGCCGGGGCCACGCCGGTCTGCACCAGGGTGGGCCGCAGCGGCACGGGCGCGGTGCTGCGCTCGTGCATCAGGTTTTCGGGGACCAGCACCACCACCGGCCCCATGCGGCCACTGGCAGCGCGTTGCCAGGCCCGCGCCATGACCTCGGGAATGCGCCCCGTCTCGGTCACGCTCAGCACCTCCTTGACCAGGGGCCGGAACACCTCGCCAAGATCCGACCCCGAGAGCGGGTCGCGTCCGGCCTGGGCCAGCGGCGCCTGGCCCACCACCAGGACCAGGGGCGCGGCGTCGGTGTCGGCGGTGTGCAGGGCCAGGGTGGTGTTGAGCGCACCGGGCGCGCGGGCCGCCAGGCACAAGGCAGGGAGCCCGAGCTGCTGGCCCAGCGCCTGGGCTGCGTAGACCATGCCGGCCTCGTGCCGGAAACTGGCGAGGCGGATCTGCGGGTGGCGTTCGGCCAGCGCGTCCACCATTTCGAGAATGCCCTCGCCGGGCAGGTGCAGCACGTGTTGCCAGCCCAGGGCCTGCACCGTGTCGGCGAACAGTTGCGCACCGGTGCGCGTGTCGATGTCTTTCATGCCACCGAGGCTAGGCCATGGCGCCGACCCGGACAAGGTCGGTCCGGCGGTAAACATAGTCCAAAGCACCCAAACATTGAGTCTTTCGGGAATGGCGCCGCCAGCCCCATGCCACGTTGGCGCCATGCTGAACACAATGCCCCATCGACGTCCACTTCGATCCCAGGGTCGATCCCGACCCGGACCACTTCACGGGGTATTCATGTTGCACAGCTTGTCTTCCTTGTTTCGCGCACCGCTGCTGGGTGCCATGGTGGCCCTCGCCTCCAGCTGGGTGCAGGCCCAGACCGTGATCGGCATCGCCAACCTCGGCCCGCACCCGTCGATTGCCCAGACCATCGCCGGCTTCAAGACCGAGATGAGCCGCCTCGGCCACATCGAAGGCGGCAACACCAGTTATGTCTACAGCGACGCCAATTTCACCCCGGCGCTGATGCCGCAGATGTTCACCCAGATCGCTTCGAAAAAGCCACAGCTCATCCTGACCATCACCACCTCGGTGTCCCAGACCGCGCTGGCGGCGGTGACGGACAAGTCGCTGCCCATGGTCTTTGCCATGGTGACCGACCCGGTCAAGGCCGGCCTGGTGCCCGATTGGGACAGGGGCGGCGCACGCTTCGTGGGCGCGTCCGACATGCAAGATTTCGATGCCGTGCTGGCCTACGCCAAGAAGCTTTTCCCGCACGCCAAGTCCTTTGGCACCCTGTACAACGCGGGCGAGGTCAACGACGCGGTGACCACACAGAAGCTGCAGGCGGCGGCCACCACGGCGGGGCTGGCGTTCCGCCCCGTGAGCGTGGACGCGGCCGGCGACATTCCGCAGCGGGCCGAACTGCTGCGCGGCGTGGACTTCATGTACGTGACCGGCTCCAACCTCGTGCAATCGGCCATCCCGGCCGTGGCCTCCGCCATGAACCGGCTGGGCATTCCCATCCTCAGCTCCGAGACCGAATTCGTGAAGACCGGGTTGGCCGCCGCCAACTACGCCGTGTCGCTGCAGTCCATCGGCATCAACGCCGCGCGCCTGGCCGATCAAGTGCTCAAGGGCAAAACCACGGCCCAACTGGTGGTCGCCCGCCCCGGTCCGCAGGACTACGTGACCACCATCAACCGAGGCCGCTTCAAGGCCCTGGGCCTGGGCATACCGCCGGCCTTCGAGTCCTGTGGCTGTTTCGTCAATTGAGCTCCCGCTCCATCCAACTCCCCGTCTGCCGTGTCCACTCCAGAAATCATCCCCCCCTTGCTCGATACCCACGCGCTGCACAAGCTGTTCCACGCGGGCTCCCCGGACGAACGTGTCGCCATCGACGGCGTGAGCCTGCAACTGCAGCCGGGCGACTTCGCGGTCGTCGTTGGCGGCAACGGTGCCGGCAAGTCCACGCTGCTCAACATGGTGGCCGGCGAAGTGACACCCGACGCCGGCCGCATACGCATCGGCGACGAGGACGTGACGCCGCTGGCCACGCACCAGCGCGCCCGCCTGATCTCGCGCGTGTTCCAGGACCCGTCGATCGGCACCGCAGCGGCCCTGAGCATCGAGGAGAACCTGGCCGTGGCCGACCGGCGCGGCGCGCGGCGAGGCTTTGCCCGCGCGCTCACCCCCGCGCTGGCGCTTGAGTTCCGCGACCGCCTGGCCACCTTCGGCCTGGGCCTGGAAAACCGCATGGGCGCGCAGGCGGGACTGCTGTCGGGCGGCCAGCGCCAGGCGCTGTCGCTGCTGATGGCGGTGCTGCGCGCGCCACGCCTGCTGCTGCTGGACGAACACACCGCCGCGCTGGACCCCAAGACCGCCGAGACCGTGATGCGCGTGACCCGCCAAGTGGTGCAGGAGGCACGGCTCACCACGCTGATGGTGACCCACAACATGCACCACGCCATCAGCCACGGCAACCGGCTGATCATGATGAAACAGGGCCGCATCGTGGCCGACCTGCGGGGCGAACGAAAGCAAACCATGACGGTCGAGCGCCTGATCGCCGCCTTCGACGACGAATCCACCGAACTCACCCACGCCCAGCCATGAACGTCTTCAACACCTTCGTCAACCTGCTGCCCATGGGCTTCATGCAGGGCTTCATCTACGCGCTGATCGCCATAGCGGTCATGATCCCCTTCCGCATCCTGAGCTTCGCCGACATGACCGGCGAGGGCACGCTGGCCTTCGGTGCCTGTGTCACCGCCAAATGCCTGATCATGGGCCTGGAGCCGGTCTCGGCCCTGCTGGTGGGCGCGATGGCGGGCTTCCTGGGCGGCAGCCTCACTGCCTACATCCACGAGAAGGTCAAGATCAACAGCCTGCTGTGCGGCATCCTGGTGCTGTCCATGCTGTATTCCGTCGACATCCGGGTCATGGGCCAGCCCAACACCGCGCTGTTCAACTTCCCCAACGTGTTCGCCTTCCTGCCGGGGGACGACAGCAGCCTGACCAACCGCATCGTCCTGCTGGCGGCCATCGACGTGGTGCTGGTCGCGCTCATCGTGTGGTTCCTCGGCACGCAGCACGGCATGGCCATGCGCGCCATGGGTTCCAGCCTGGCCATGGCCAAGGCCCAGGGCATCAACGTCAAGGTCTACATCCTGGTCGGCCTGGGCCTGGCCAACCTCATCGCCGCGCTCGGCGGTGGCCTGCTGGCCCAGAACCAGGGCTTCGCCGACGTCAACATGGGCTTCGGCACGCTGATCAACGGGCTGGCCTCGCTGCTGCTGGGCGAAGCCATCATCGGCAACCGCACCATGCGCCGCCAGGTCATCGCGCCGGTGCTGGGCTCGGTGGTGTACTTCCAGCTCATCTCGCTGGTCCTGGCCTTCGGCTTCCAGCCGTCCGACCTCAAGATGATCACCGCGCTGTTCGTGCTGGTCACGCTCGTGATACTGGTCCAACGCAAGGCGTCCAAGGGTGCGAACAAGGGCATGACGGCGCCTGCGGCGGTGAAGGTGGGGTGATGACTCCAGCTGGGCCCGGGGCCCAGCACCTGAAGCGACAAAGGCCGCTGAAGCGGTCTTTGTGTTTTCTGGCGCGGTTTTTTGGCCGGATGGGACCTCATGAGATTTGAACCCTCACATGTAGGACTTCAACGTGCCCTATGCCACCTGCGGACCGCCAGCGTCAGCTGTGTTGGATCCCGTCGTCAGGTCCGACGGCACTTTGCGGAGGTCCTCGATGACCTCCTTGACGCGTTGCACTGCCTCGGGCAACAGGGTGTGCCGTGGTCGCAGTGCGGGGGTCATGCGCTGGCATCCGGGGCCACGGCATCAGTGAGGTCGAGGCAGAAGGCGGTCGTATTCGTGCTTGACCACGCCGTAGCACTCACAGGACCGATGCTCCAGGCCTCGGCGGTCCAGCACGGTGATGCGGCCTCGCGCATAGCGGATGAGGCCGGCGCGCTGCAACTTGAGCGCCGCTTCGGTGACCCCCTCGCGACGGACGCCCAGCATGTTGGCGATCAGTTCTTGCGTCATGGTCAGCACATTGCTTTCAAGGCGGTCCAGGCTGAGCAACAACCAGCGACACAATTGTTGATCCACCGAGTGGTGGCGGTTGCAAACGGCCGTTTGGGCGGTCTGTGCGATCAAGGCCTGTGTGTACCGCAGCATCAGACGAAGCACCGGTTCTGAACGGCTGAACTCCTCCGCAATGAAATGAGCATGAATGCGCAGTGCCTGGCCGGCACTCTGCACCACGGCTCGGTCGGTGCTGGAACCACCCCCCATGAAGATGGCAATGCCGACCACACCCTCATTTCCCACCACCGCAATCTCGGCAGACGCACCGTCTTTCGTCATATACAGCAAGGACACGATGGCATCCAGAGGGAAATGAACCAGCTCCGCCCGGCCACCGGACTCGTGCAACACATCCCCCAGGGCAAGGTTGACCAACTCCAGATGGGGCAGCCACCGCAACCACTCGTCATCAGGCAGCGAGGCGAGCAGTTGGTTTCTGACGAAGTCGGGCGAACGCCAGAGGGGAAGATGGGCGTGGTCTGTGGCGTCCAACATGTTTGGCAGTTGAAATTCCGAAGTGGTTCAAGTCCAATTTATCGGGTTGGCGTTCACGCGTATGTGCGGTGGCGAACACATGATCGCGCGATCAGGCCGAGCCAAGCCATGGTTTGAAACCAGATGTATGCATCGATCTGCCCTTTGCATGGGCGTCCGCAAGGTGGAGAGCCCATGCGGTGAAGTTTCACCCCATTGTCGGATCCGAGCAGTGCCCGTTCGCGGCTCAGGCGTTGACCACACACGGCTCAGTCCGACAACGCCACGACCTCGCGCTCCGGATGCCGATGTCTGCCCAGTGCGGCGATGAAGCTGTTGACCAAATGCTCGGTCTGGGTTGAGGCACTTGGCAACAAGTCTGGAGCCGCGTCGTCGCTCGATGGAAGCGGTGCCACGCCAGTTGGCTTTGTCAATGGCTTGGAGGCCTCGACCACCAGGACACCATGGTCGGATTGGCCTGTGGTATCGAGCACGATGCCCGGATCGGCCTCGCCATTGGCCAGCATCGGCGAAACACCCGCCAGTTCCATCAGCACACTCGAGGCACCGAGCGCGAGGATCGTCTTGCCATGCCGGTACGGATGGGAGATGAAATCCATCACCTCGATGCGGGCACCCAGCTCCCTCACGCCCCGGGCGCCATCGGGCAGAACAATGCCGTCAAACAGCACCGACGCCGCGTTTTCCAGCGTGCAGGTGGCATTGAATGTGTCCCCATTGACGGGGCTGACCGTGCCCAGTCGTGGTGCAATCAAGTGAACCGTGGCACCGGCCGCCACCAAGGCCGTGCGCACCGTCGCGATCGATGTTCCCTCCACGCCATCGGTCACCAGGATGGCCACACTGCGTAAGCGTATGCCACCGTCGCCCGGCAAGGCTGTCAGCGACAGTGCAGCCGATCGGGTGACCTCCGGCGTGGCGGGATTGGCCATCGCCCGAGGCATGGCCTTGGGCACAGCCATGCCCAGACCCGCAGAGACGGTGGCGGCAAGCTCGGTAGACACATTGACCAACGAGGACACCATGCGCTCGCGGATCGCCGGCACCGTGAGCTTGCTCAGCTCGAAGCGGAATCCGCCCGCGATGTGTGCCTTCTCCACGGAGGTCTGGCTCTCGTAGAACAGGGTGGCCTGGGTGTAGTGGTCGGCAAATTTCTCGGGCTTGCCGCGCAGTGTGTCGCCCTCCAGCGGCTGCGGAAACGAAACGAAGCCAGCCGTTCCAGCCTGGAAAGGACAGCCGCCACCCAGCGAGTTGGGTTCATAGGCGACCCGCCCTCGTGGAATGGCCCGGCGGTGCGCGCCGTCGCGCTGGTGGTTGTGCAATGGCGCGAGTGGCGCGTTGATGGGTATTTCGTGAAAGTTGGCGCCACCCAGTCGCGTGATCTGGGTGTCGACATAGGAGTGGATGCGACCGGCGAGCAAGGGATCGTTGCTGAAGTCGATGCCTGGCACCACGTGCGCGGTGCAGAACGCCACCTGCTCGGTCTCGGCGAAGAAGTTGTCCGGGTTGCGGTTGAGCACCATGCGGCCCACCGGCGTGACCGGCACCAGTTCTTCGGGGATCAGCTTGGTGGCATCGAGCACGTCGAAGCTGAAACTCTCGGCTTGCGCTTCGGTGAATATCTGAAATCCCAGCTCCCATTCGGGGTACTCGCCCGACTCGATGGCTTCCCACAGATCACGTCGATGAAAGTCGGCATCGGCGCCGGAAATCTTGACGGCTTCGTCCCACACCAGCGAATGCGTGCCAAGCTTGGGCCTCCAGTGGAACTTGACGAAGTGCGACTCGCCCATGAGGTTCACCAGGCGGTAGGTGTGAACGCCAAAGCCCTGCATCATGCGCAGGCTGCGCGGAATGCCACGGTCCGACATCACCCACATCAGCGTGTGGGTGGTCTCGGGGCTGAGCGAGGCAAAGTCCCAAAATGTGTCGTGCGCGGATGCCGCCTGCGGCATGCCGTGGTGAGGCTCCGGCTTCACCGCATGCACGAGGTCGGGGAACTTCATCGCGTCCTGGATGAAAAACACCGGGATGTTGTTGCCCACCAGGTCCCAATTGCCTTCGTCGGTGTAGAACTTCACCGCAAAGCCACGGACGTCGCGCGCGGTGTCGGACGAACCACGTTCCCCGGCGACGGTGGAGAAGCGCGCAAACACAGGCGTGATCTTGCCGGCAACCTGGAACGGCGCTGCTCGCGTGAACGCCGTCATCGGTTCATAGGCTTCGAAGTAGCCATGCGCGGCGGACCCACGTGCATGCACGATGCGCTCGGGTATGCGTTCGTGGTCGAAATGGGTGATCTTCTCGCGCAGGATGAAGTCTTCGAGCAGCGTCGGGCCGCGCAACCCCGCTTTGAGCGAGTTCTGGTTGTCACCGACCGGTACACCCTGGTTGGTGGTCAGCATCTGGCCAGAGGGATCTGAGCGCGCAGGGTCGATCGCGACAGACTTGGCGGACACGTTGAGCTCGCTCAACGTGCTCGCCGAGGCCGCGCGCGAGCCGGCGGACGTGTCGGGGCCGCGCGGTGGACTCACTGCGTGCTCACGACCGAATCCCAGCGGCGTGAGCGCGTTGTAAGACATCGCCGCAGCAAGGGACTGCGTCTGCGCGAGCTGTTCGGCGGGCAGGTCGAGGGGCTGGGCGGGTGGATCTGAAATGGGGGACTTGGCGCGTGATTTCATGGGGAGCCTTGTGGTGCAGGGGGCGGATATATCGCGCTCGGTCAGGAACGCCAGGGCAACGGCGGCGGCAGGGGCCGAGGTTGCTCACTTGGCCGGACTGAGCGGGGCCGAGTGGTCGTTGTTCTGACCAGGCATGGGCTTATCATCGGACTGCTGTGCTGGCCGTCTGACGCCATCCGTTGCCTTGGGAGTCGGGTCTTCTTTCGCACGAATGGGGGGCAGTACCACCGTGTCCATGGTGGGGAGCGGTGGCGTCACCGCAGGCACCAAAGGAACCAATGGCCGCTCAGGCGACGAATGGGTCCTGTCGCAACCCGCCAGCCACGGCACGCACGCTGCCGCGCACACACAACCAAAAACCCGCATCGCGAGCACAGGGATGGACATGCGTTTCTCCTTGTATGGGGTGAGTCATGGCTCACGTGCAAAGCTGCGCCACGGCCCTGCAGGCTGAGCGAGCCGGTCGGTGACCGCCGCCAACACATCACGGTTCCAGCCCATGCCGATGTGGCTTCCACCGACTTCGATTTCGTGCACCAACGCAGAGCGCTTGTCATGGCGGCAGGTTTGCCATGCCACCACACCGTCCGACTTGCTGAAAATCGAGGTGGTGCGAAGTGGCGGCGGCGTTCGCAGGCGCTTGCTCAACGCCGGTGCGATGACCGTCGAACCGCCACTCAACAAGCGGAACAACCACCCCGCATTGGTGTGGTCGGCGTCCGCGTTGAAGGGCGTGGCGATGGTGATCACCTGACGCACTTGAGGCGCCATCAGTTTGCCGACTTCGCGCGCATACAGGCCACCCAGGCTCCAACCGATGAGCGTGGCTGGCTGCCGATGTCCGGCGAGCAAACCGACCACCTGCGACTTCAGGGTGTCCAACCACACATCAAGATCGCCTTGTGGGCCGGTGTTGAAACCCTGCCCCCAGTCAAAGGCGTCGTAGCCCAAGGCACGGCAGTGATCGCGCAACGTGGCCACAGATCGCCCATCCGCTCCCAGGCCGGGAAAAATCACCACGGGATGGCCATCGCCTGGTGGGGTGTTGGTTGGCCTTTCCAGCATGTTGAACGCAAACTCCAGCGCGGCCCGGAAGGGCTCTGCGCCCAACAGCGCCAGCGAGGGGCGCTGAACCGCTGCCAGGGCAACGCACCTCGTGAGGCCAACCGCCGCGCGCTGCGGCGTATCAGCCATTGGGGCTGCCGTGGCCGTTGACGCGGTTCCAGGCGTCGCGCGCAGCATGTTTGGCGTTGCTCCAGCCCAGCATGGACACGCCACCGCTTGTGGTCCACGCGTGCGACATTTCCGGCTCGATGTCATCGAACGTCCGCCCTGGATACCGGGTGACCGCATCGACGCCAAAGCCATAGGCGGGGCCATAGTCTTCGTAGGACGCTCCCCGCGCCACGTAGGGGCGCGTGCTGTAGTTGTCGCGCCAGTAGCTGTCTTCAAGGGTCGGGTCGATGGCTTCGGCCAGGCTCTTGCCGGCGAGTCCGCCCACCACGGCGCCCACCGCGGCACCGACCAGGGTGCCGATCGGTCCGGCCACGGTGCCGGCAGCAGCTCCGGCGGCGGCGCCACCGGCTGCAGCCCCCAGCCCCGTGCCCACAGGGTGGGCACCGGGCGCACCTGTCAAAGGATCGCGGTTGGCGTTGTTTTCATCGCCGCTGGGCTTGTTGATCATGGTGTGTCCTTGTAGTGAAAAATGAAGGTCGGAAATTCAACGCGCGCTGCCGCGGTTGAAGAGGTTGACGATCGCCAGCAGGAGGGACGCGCCGACGAAGGAGACAAGCAGCGCGGGCAGGCTGAAGTTGTCCTGGTTGATGGTGCCCACGCCGATCAGCGGCGTGATGAACCAGCCCGCGAGCATGGCGCCTGCGACGCCCACGACCACGTTCAGAAACATGCCTTGCTGGCCATTGGTTCTCATCATCATGCTGGCCAGCCAGCCGATGACACCCCCGACGATCAACCATGTGATGAAGTTCATGATGTGTGTTCCTAAGTGGTTTTGGATGCCCGGGCGATCTACCCAGACTTGAGCCGCCATTTTTCGACCCCCGTTGCCTGGTGTCTGTTCGACGCCGTACGCCACCAGACTTTTCTGTGCCGTGCGGTCGTCTGCGATCCACCGCGGCACCAACCACGCTCGACAGCGGCACCAAGACGCTGATTCAGCGTCTGGATTGCGAACGCATGGGCCCAACCGAACGGACAAACGCCCTGACATTGACTTCAAGCGACAGCCCAGCGGGTACCGCGTCCATGCGTGATGGCGACGGCAATCCCGTGGGACCTGCTCAAGGAATCAACATTGCGGCCCGCCAACGCCAATGAACTGAGTGAGCAAGTGCTCTCGGGTTCAAGGTTTGGAGGTGGGTTTCGGCTTGCTCTTCTTGGCTGATGGTGGCGATAGCGCTTGCGCAACAGCCGTCTTGATCTGTCGCTTCGCCTGCGCCGTGGCCTGGCCACGCAGGGTGCCCGCAGCGCGGTTCGCAGCGCTGAGCCACAAGCTCATGAATGGATTCTTTTTCAACCAGGGATTGCTCATCGCGTTTTCGCAGTCTTTGTCATCCGGGCGATCAATGCACCCAAGACCATGGCCACGGCCAATGACGCCAGCGGTCTGCCACGGACGTGGCCGCGGGTGCTTGCCACCCACCCATCCCCCATGGCGCACATGCGGTCGGTCATGGTGTGTGCCTCCCCGGGTTTGTGCACATCGTTCTGGTGGCAGGCTGCGGCGGTTGGGACTGTGTCGATGCCTGACAGCATCGATGTGTTCGGCACCCGCGCTGGCTCGTCGTCCAGAAGCGACAGGACATCGGAGGCCGTGGGTGCAGGGTACAAGGTGTTCATGACGCCGTGGTCCGATTCATGCCGCCAGGGCCATCAATCCACCCTTGCGCACCGCCATCAATGCACCCAGAGCCACCATGTCGATGGACGACGCCTTCGCTTTGGGAAACATTTCGGTGTGTTCTTCCTTGACATGGTGCTTTACGTATTCAGACAACACCTTGACCTGGGCGTCCACCATCTCGCCACCAGGCTCCGTGCCCTCGAGTTGTGCTATCAGTGCTTTGACGCAGCCATGCTCGACCGTTGCTTCCGGCACCAGCAGCTTGTCCTTCAACGCCGATTGGATCGCTGGGTAAAACAGCTCCTCCTCAATCTGAGCGTGCACCGTCAGCGCCGCACAAATGTCGGCGATCAAGGCCTTTTTGCTGGTGGCTGACCGTGCCTTCCCATATTCCGCGAACAGTTGAACCACCTCTTCGTGTTCAGCCCTGAGCATCGCGATCGCATCTTTCGGTGCTGGCGGATTGACTTTCGCTGCACTGGGCTTGTGGCTGGGTTTCGCGGTGTTGGCTTGGGCGGCGGTGTTGGTCATCGAATTTCCTTGGATGGGTTGCGTGACCTTTGCACAGGCTGCGCACAGGTCACGTTCACCACCTTAGGACAATGTGAATGTCGGGTCTGTTCGTTTTCGCACCAGGCGATCCCCCTGCACAGTCGGTCACCTGGCGTGCATCGCGTCTGTTCATGGCCACACCATCGATAAACCCTGCTCCCTGTTGGCTGACAGGAGAAGCGCCAGCAGGAGACGCCTCCGCTCTCGACCTCGAAGGCGGGCACCCCCACCCGCACAACACAGCCGGTCACTTTCCGTTGCTGCCCATGGGCGCATCCCGTTCCTACCCGGTATGCTGTCCTCACTCAACCGCTCCATGCGACAGTTTGTCGGCATGCGACGGGTCGTTCCGACACTTGCGCCTTGGAGGCCTAGCATGTTCAGCTCACAATCGGCTCTTCTGATGATGGGAAAACGCATCGAGGCAGAGCCGTTCTGACGCCTATGGACCTGTGCCAGAAATCAGACACCGAGATCCTGTCGGTGGCCAATCCGATCATGGACAACCTGATGGATGCCTCGACGGCGATCGACCACGAACGGCACATCCGGGACTTCACCGACCGCTTGAAAGCCTTACTGCCCAAGGAACGGCTGGAATGGATCTGCCGCGACTACCAGAACACCAAGGGATTCTTCACCACGCGCGAGTGCGTCGCCGTGTTCCGGCGCCCCGATTCGGTCGCCGTGGTCTGGAAGCAGGGCTTCACCCGCCAGCCGGGGGAGTTCGTGGCGGAGATGGTCCTGGTCCAGCAGGAGGGCCGCTACCTGGTCGACCATGTGATGGTGTTCTAGCGGTCCCGCACCGACGCCGCCACCCCATTCCAGCGTGCGTAGGTGTCCTCGTCGGTCAGCCCCAACTGATCGAGCACGCGCCAGACGGTGTGGTCCACGATGTCCTGCACCGTCTTGGGCAGGGCATAAAAGGCCGGCACCGGCGGCATGACGCGCGCGCCCATCTCGGTGGCCAGGGTCATGTTGCGCAGGTGGGCCAGGGTCAGCGGCGTTTCGCGGGCCAGCATCACCAGGGTGCGCCTTTCCTTGAGCGTGACGTCGGCCGCGCGGGTGAGCAGGTTGTCGTTGAAGCCGTGGGCCACGGCCGCCAGGCTGCGCATGGAGCAGGGCGCGATCACCATGCCCGAGGTGCGGAAGGAGCCGCTGGCGATGGTGGCGCCCACGTCGTTGATGTCGTAGTGCAGGTCGGCCATGGCGATGAGTTTTTTCTTGCTCATGCCGGTTTCCTGCGCCACCGTCAGCCAGCCCGCCTTGGACACCACCAGGTGGGTCTCCGCGCCCAGTGTGCGCAGCAGCTCGAGCAGGCGGATCGCGTAGACCGCGCCGGTGGCACCACTGATGCCCACGATGATGCGTGCGGCCATCAGCGCCACCCCTGCGGCAGGTAGTCGGCCAGGTTGACACTGGCCTCGCCCGGAATGGACTTGCGCTGGAACTCGGCCTCGCGGCCCCAGGGACGCGTTGCATCCAGCCCCAGGCGGCCCCAGTGGTCCTTGTGCGGGTCGCGGTAGAAACCGGCCACGTTGTTGACCACCATGGTGCGGGTGTCGGCCCGGCCTCGGGTGAGGAAGGCCCAGATGACCTCTTCCATGTTGTTGATGTCCACGTCCTCGTCGACCACGACCACCAGCTTGTTGTAGTCCATGTGCGAACCCATGGCCGCCAGCAGGGCATGGCTGCCATGGCCTTCGTACTGCTTGCGTATCTTGACGATGGTGTTCATCACCGTCGGGCGGCAGGACACGTCGAGCACGCCAGGCACCTGGGAACGGATGTGTTTGTAGATGCGCGCCGCGGTGGCGGCCTCCAGCGGACGCAGGTCCTCGGCCGAACCGCAGATCAGGCCGTGGTAGACCGCATCGCGGCGCCAGCTCACGTGGGTCACCTCGAACACGTGGTTGTCGCCGACCTCGACGTAGTAGCCCATGAATTCGCCGAACGGACCTTCAGGGCGGCGCACGTGCGGCAGGATGCGGCCCTCGATCACGATGCCGGCGCCGGCCGGCACCAGCAGGTCCACCGTCTTGCAACGGCGCATGCGCAGCGGACCGCCCCGCATGGCCGCCGCGAGCTGCAGCTCATTGCCGTCGGGCGGCAGCGACACGCAGGCCGCCATGAAGATCTCGGGCGGGGCGCTGATCAGGATGGCCGCCTCGACCGCCTGGTCGCGCGCCTCGGCCTCGCGCTGGAAACGCGCCAGGTCGTGCGAACTGCCCAGGCGTATGCGCAGCTCGGTATCCGAAATGAACTGCGAGCGGTGGAAGGACAGGTTGGGCACGCCCGAGACCGGGTCCTTGGCCACAAACACACCCGAGGTGATGTAGCGGCCACCGTCGCGTTCGTGGTGGGTCAGCAGCGGCAGCTCGCTGAGCCGCCCCTCGACCCACTCGGCGGTGCCGCGATCTTCCTCCATCCAGGTCGACATGGACGAAGCGGCCTGAATCTCCTCCTCCAGACGTTCGCAAAAGGTGCGCTGGCCGCAGCGGATGATCTCGCGCAGGCGCTCGTGGTCGCTGTAGAGGTTGGTGACCACCGGCATGGCGTGGCCGCGCACCTGGTTGAAGAGCACGGCCTTGTGGGTTTCGCGCTGCAGGCGCTTGGCCACGGCGGCCAGTTCGTGAACCGGGTCGACCTCCCGGTCCACCACCAGCAGATCTCGACGGGCACGGAGCTTGTTCAGGTAATGTTGCATGAAAGTCCTGTATCGGATGCGATCGACCTTAGCAGCCCTGCACCAGAGAGACCTTCGGCGTCTACCCTGAAAAACTAGGATTGCGGAACAAAATCAGGGCGGGCACACTGAGGACGATTGGCTTGGAAATTGCTTCCCCATAATCGCGCGCCAACACACCGCCCCACGTCCCGCCCCCGTTCCGCCGCAGCCCCCCGAGGATGACCGCCATGTCGACCCCCCTTCCGCCCGATGGCCTGTTCCGCACGCGTCTGGCCGGCCGCTTTTCGCGCACCACCGAGGCCTTCCACACCCTGCGTGGCAACAACGCCATGGGCTGCGGACTGGGAACCGGGCTGTACGGCGGACGCATTCCGGTGTCGGCCGATCCGCGCGAAGGCGAGTGGGAGCTGACCAGCATCCGTGACGAAATCTTCGTCAACCAGTCCAGCTGCCACTACGCGCACCAGCGCACCGAATGTGTGCTGCCCGAGGACTTCATCGAATTTCACTTCATGGTCACGGGCTCGACCAGCGTCGAGCTGTCCGAGAACGGCCAGATCGCGATCGGCTCGCCCAACCTGACCGTGGTGCGCCAGGGCGCCGACGCGCACTACACCGTCGCCTGCGGGCCTGGGCCCTGGCGTTCGGTGGGCATACACATCCCCCAGGCCAGCTTCCGGCGCTTCGTCACGGCGGCGGCCGGCGCAGACAGCGCCATCCTGCGCCTGCTGGACGACGTGGAACACCAGCAGATCGCGTTCCACCAGATGCCGCTGGGCGTGGACGCGCTCAATGCGGTGGAGCAGTTGCTGTCCAACCCCTACGAGGGCTACCGCCGGCTGCTCTACACAGAGGCCAAGGTCTACGAAGTCCTGTGTGCCTCGCTCGACCTTTGGCAGACCTACCTCGACAGCCACGCAACGGCCGAGTGTTTCTCGACCCGCGATCTCAAGCTCATCGAGCGCGCCAAGGACCTGTTGCTGCTCAACCCCAGCCAAGTGCCCACCATCCCGCAGCTGGCTCGCGCGGTCGGCACCAACACCTCCAAACTCAAGCGCGGCTTCAAGTTCCTGTATGGCGTGACGGTGTTCGAGATGGGCCACCGCTTCCGCATGAACCACGCCCTCCGGCTCCTGAGCGAAGACAGGCTGGCCGTGAGCGAGGTGGCCGCGGCGGTGGGCTACCAGCACCAGACCAGCTTCACCGCCGCCTTCCGCGACTTCTTCGGCATGGCGCCCAAAGATGCTCGCCGCATGGCCCAGAGCGGTGACGCGCGCGCGCGCCTCGGCGCGGGCCTGCTGCCGGCCACGGTGGCTGGGTCATTGGAATAAGGACGCGATTTCTAGGATATCGGCAACCATCGCCGCACGCATGGCCAGGCGCGGCCAGGCCTCGATAGCATGAAATGGAACAGGGTCCTTCCGGACCTTCCCATCGCTCTATCGAGGAATTCATGGCTCAGATCAAGGTTCGCAATCCCCTCAACGGACAGTTCGACTACGCCTTCGAGGCCAGCAGCGTCAACGACGTCCGCGCCCAGGCCCAGGTCGCCCGCCGCGCCCAGGCCGACTGGTTCGGCAAAGGGCTGGAACACCGCATCCGCGTGCTCAAGGCTTGGGCCGAGTCCCTGGAGCGCCACACGCCCGCCATCGCCCAGGCGCTGTCGGCCGACACCGGGCGCCACCGGATCTCGCACGAGGAAATCGGCGCGATCGTCTATTTCATCCACGGCTTCTGTGCCGCCGCGCCCGAGGTGCTGGCCCAGCCCTTCAAGAAGTTCAAGAACAACGCCGACGTCGTCTTCAAGACCACCTACATCCCCTACCCGCTGGTGGGGGTGATCAGCCCCTGGAACTTCCCCCTGGTGCTGTCCTTCATCGACGCCATCCCAGCGCTGGTGGCGGGCGCGACGGTGCTGGTCAAGCCCAGCGAGGTCACGCCCCGCTTCGTCGACCCGCTGCTGTCCTCCATCGCCGAGGTGCCGGAACTCGCGGGCGTCATCAACCTCGTGCGCGGCGGACCCGAGGTGGGCCAGGCCGTGATCGCCGCCAGCGACGCCATCGTGTTCACAGGCAGCGTGCCCACGGGCCGCAAGATCGCCCTGGCTGCCGCCGAGGCCTTCATCCCGGCCTTCCTGGAACTGGGCGGCAAGGACCCCGCCGTGGTGCTCGCGGGCTCCGACCTGTCCCGCGCCGCCACCAGCATCCTGCGCAGCGCCATCTACAACAGCGGCCAGGTCTGCTACGCCATCGAGCGGGTGTATGTCGATGAAACCATCCACGACGAGTTCGTGGCCGAGCTGGTCAAGCAGACCGCCACGCTGCGCCGCAGCCTGGCCGGGGGCGACGGCGGCCACTACGGCCCCTTCATCTTCGAGAAGCAGGGCGCCATCGTCGGCGCGCAGCTGGACGACGCCGTTGCCAAGGGCGCGCGCATCCTCACGGGCGGCAAGGTCGAGACGTTGGACGGCGCGGTGTGGATGGACCCGACCATCGTGGTCGACGTCAACCACGGTATGACGCTGATGACCGAGGAAACCTTCGGCCCGGTGGTGCCCGTGATGAAGTTCAAGACCGTGGCCGAAGCCGCCGCGCTGGCCAACGACACCATCTATGGCCTGTCGGGCGCGGTGTTCGGCCCCGATACGCACACGGCGGGCGACGTCGCCACCCTCGTGTTCGCGGGCGGCGTCAGCATCAACGACACCGAGCTGCCGCGCGGCATGCAATTCGACGGCGAGAAGACCGCCTTCAAGATGTCCGGCATGGGCGGCTCCCGCTACGGCGCCACCAGCATGCTGCGTTACGTGCGCAAGCGCGCGCTGATGGCCAATGAAGGCCAGGTCAAGCCGCTGTCCGTGCTCGAAGAAACCTGACATGAAGCGCCATGGATAACTGATACGGCTTCGCCTTCCAACTTTCCACCCCCCAGGAGAACCACCCCATGTCCCTGAACACCCTAAGGCGCCACCTGATGGCCTGGACCCTGGCCGCCACCGCCGGCGTCGCCGTGGCGCAGAGCGCGCCCACCGTGGTCGGCATCGCCAACTTCGGACCGCACCCCGCGCTGCAACAGGCCATCGACGGCTTCAAGGCCGAGATGGCGCGCGCCGGCTACGAGGAAGGCCGCAACGTGCGCTACGTGACCGCCGACGCGAATTTCTCGCCGGCCATGATCCCGCAGATCCTCAACCAGATCGAGGCCAACAAGCCCTCGGTCATCCTGACGGTGACGACGCCGGTCTCGCAGGCCGCCATCACCAGCGTCACCAACAAGGCGCTGCCGCTGGTCTTCCTGCTCATCAGCGACCCGGTGGCCGCGGGGCTCGTGCCCAACTGGCAGCAGGGCGGACCGCGCTTCGTGGGCAGCGCCAGCGCCATGGACTACGACGCCGTCATGGCGTTTTCCAAAGACATGTTCCCCGGCGCCAAGTCCTTTGGCGTGATGTACAGCCCGGGCGAGGCCAACGACGTGGTCGCCATCCGCCAGATCGAAGGCGCGGCCCAGCGCGCCGGCATCACGCTGAAGGCGGTCAGCGTGGACGCGGCGGTGGACGTGCCACAACGCGCCCAGCTGCTGTCGGACGTGGACTTCATCTACGTCATCGGCTCCAACCTCGTGCAGTCGGCCATGCCGGCGGTGACCTCGGTGGCCGACCGCTACCGCATCCCAATCCTCAGCGCCGAGACCGAGTTCATCAAGAAAGGCCTGGTGACGGTGTCCTACGCCGCCTCCTACCCCTTGCAGGGCGCCAGCGCGGCCAAGCTGGCGGTGGAGCTGCTCAAGGGCAAGAAGACCTCCGAGCTGGCGCCGATCAAGCCCTCGCGCAGCGACTACACGGCCATCATCAGCCGCAAGAAGATGGCGCAGCTGGGCAAGCCCGTGCCGCCGGCCATGGCCAACTGCAACTGTTTCATCGAATAAGTCATGCCGGCCCAGCCCAGCATCGGCCTGCTGCTGCTGGACAACGGCTTCGAGCGCATTCCCGGCGACGTCGGCCACCCGGCCACCTGGCGCTTTCCGGTGCGCCGGGCCACCGTGCCCGGCGTGACGGCGGCCATGGTGGCGCAGGGCGGGCCGGCCCTGGTCGAGCCCTTTGTCCGGGCCGGCCTGCACCTGGTCGAACAGGGGGTGGCGGCCATCGCCACCAGTTGCGGCTTCCTGGCGGCGCTGCAGCCCGAGTTGTCGGCCCGCCTGCCGGTGCCGGTGGCCACCTCCGCGCTGCTGCAGATTCCGGCGGTATCCCGGCTGCTGCCTCCAGGGCGCACGGTGGGCATCCTCGCCTCCCTGGGCGGGTCGCTCGCGCCGCAGCTCAACGCCCTGGATTTGCCGGCCACGCTGCCCGTGGTCGGCCTGGCGGACGACGCGGCCATGCTGCGGGATCTGCGCGCGGGACGGTCGCCGATTCCGGTCGAGGCGCACCGCCAGGACGTGCTGGCCGCCGCCCAGCGCCTGCTGCGGGCGCATCCCCAGGTCGGCGCCATCGTGCTGGAATGCGCCAACTTCCCACCGCACAGCCAGGCCCTGGCCGCAGCCACCGGCCTGCCCATCTTCGACACGGTCAGCCTGGTGAACTGGCTGTACGCGGCCCTGGTGCCGTGGCATCCGTCCGAGGTCAGTGGAGCCGTATCCTGAAACAGGCCACACATGTGAGAGCCATCTGCCGCGCAAAAAACAGGCCCGCGCGAGCGGGCCTTGGAACACCCGCCCACAGGCGGGCGGGTCACCACCTGGCCTGAGCGGTCAAGTGGTCACCTCGGTTTCTCCTTCCTTCTCCACCTCCGTGAAGCCTGTCGTGTTCTCGCGGCGGCGCCGCGTGTGGCGGTTCTCGGGCACGGGCAGTCCCAGGTTGCCGCGAAACGTGCTGGCGTCGTAGTCGGCGCGCCAAATGCCCCGTGCCTGCAGCAGCGGCACCACCAGTTCCACAAAGTCCTTGAGCGAGGTGTTGGGCAGCGCCTCGAAGAAATTGAAACCGTCGGCACCCTCGCTCTCGAACCAGCGCTGGATTTCATCAGCCACCTGCTCGGCGGTGCCCACGAAGGTGCGCTTGGGCGCCGCGTGCCACTGGGCCACCTGGCGCAGCGTCCAGCCCTTGTCGCGCGCCACCTGCTTGATGTGGTTGCTGCTGCTTTGTTGGCTGTTGCGGCCGATGTCGCCCAGATCGGGAAAGGGCTCGTCCAGCGGGTAGCCGGAGAAGTCGTGGTCGTTGAAGGGGCGTGCCAACGCGGCCAGCGCATTTTCGATAGGCACCAGCGAGGCGGCCAGCTGGTACTTCTGCTCGGCCTCCTCGGCGGTGCGGCCGACGATGGGCCGGATGCCGGGGAGCAGCGAGACCTGTGCCGGGTCGCGCCCGGCGGCGGCCACGCGCGCCTTCACGTCGCGGTAGTAGCGCTGGGCGTCTTCCAGCGTGTCGGCGTGGAAGAAGATCGCGTCGGCGCGGCCGGCCGCGAAGGCCTTGCCGTCCTCGGAGGCGCCGGCCTGGAAGATCACCGGCTGGCCCTGGCGCGAGCGTGCGATGTTGAGCGGCCCCTCGACCGAGAAGAACTCACCCTGGTGGTCGAGCCGGTGCAGCTTGTCCTTGTCGAAGAAGCGGCCGGTGGCCTTGTCGCGCAGCAGGGCATCGTCTTCCCATGAGTCCCACAGGCCCTGCACCACGTCCAAGTGCTCGGCCGCCAGGCGGTAGCGCACGTCGTGGGCGTAGTGCTCGGGGCGGCCGTAGTTGCGGGCGCTGCCGTCCAGCCAGGAGGTCACCACGTTCCAGCCGGCACGCCCGCCGCTGATGTGGTCGAGCGAGGCGAACTGGCGCGCCACCGTGAAGGGCTCGCTGTAGCTGGCGGTGACGGTGGCCACCAGGCCGATGCGCGAGGTGACCGCCGCCAGGGCCGACAGGATGGTGAGCGGCTCGAAGCGGTTGAGATAGTGCGGGCTGGAACGCTCGGTGATGTGCACGCTGTCGGCCACGAACAGGAAGTCGAACTTCGCCTGCTCGGCCAGCTGGGCCTGCTCGCGGTAGAAGCCGAAGTTGACGCTGGCGTCGGCGACGGCGGCTGCGTGGCGCCAGTCGCCCCAGCCGGCGCCCACGCCGTGCAGCACAAAGCCGAATCGGAGTTGGCGGGTCATGTGGGGGTACCTTTCAGGCGGCGCGGCGCTGGGCGCCACGTTCGAGTTCGGCCACCTGCCGGCGCACCAGCGGGAGCAGGTGCTGGCCGTAGGCCACGGCGTCCTGCAGCGGGTCGAAACCCCGGAACAGGAAGGTGCTGATGCCCGCCTTGTAGTAGTCGAGCACCGATTCGGCCACCTGCTCGGGCGTGCCCACAAGGCCGGTGGAATTGCCGGCGGCGGCGGTCACGCCGGCGATCTCGGTCCACAGGCGCTTGTCGTGCACACGGGCCTTGGAGGCGATGTCGACCAGACGGTCGGAGCCCACGTTGATGTTGGCACCACGGCGCTTGAGAAAGTCCGACGAGGGGTAGTTGGCGCGGGTGCGTTCGAGGATGCGGTCGGCGCGGGCCCAGGCCTCGGCCTCGGTGTCGGCCACGATGGGGCGCAGCGACAGGCTGAAGCGGATCTGGTCGGCGCGGCCGAGCTTGGCCGCCTCGGCGCGCACCGCGGCGATGCGGGCGCGCACCTGCTCCAGCGGTTCACCCCACATCATGTAGACATCGGCGTGTTTCGCGGCCACCCGGACGGCGGCGTCCGATGCCCCCGAGAAATAGATCGGGATGTGGGGCTTCTGCAGCGGGCGCACGGCGGTGTGGTTGCGCTCCACGCGGTAGTGTTTGCCGCTGTGGTCGAAGGGGCCGTCGCTGGTCCAGACCTTCTTCGCCACGTCCAGGTACTCGTCGGTGCGCTCATAGCGCTCGTCATGGGGCAGGAAATCGCCGTCCTTCTGCAGATCGCCGCCATCGCCGCCGGTGATGACGTTGACCGCCACGCGCCCGCCGCTGAGCTGGTCGAGCGTGGCCAGCTGGCGCGCGGCCAGGGTGGGCGAGGTGAAGCCGGGACGCTGGGCGATCAGCAGGCCCAGCGTGTCCGACACGCCTGCCGCGTAGGCACCCAGCGCCAGGGCGTCGGGCGAGGCGCTGTTGACCGCGATCAGCGCCTTGTCGAAACCGCCGTATTCCTGCGCCCGGATAGATGCCTTGATAAAGGCGTTGTCGACCAGCGGGCCGCGAGGCGACAGCGACTCGCTCTGTTCGCTGGTGCCGATGAAACCAATGAATTCGAGACTCATGAAAAACTCCAGGGGTGGCCGGGTTCAGCCTTGGACGGCCAGGGCGGTGTTGAAACGTTTGTCCCAGAGCGGGGCGACCTTGACCGGCGCGTCGAGCACGCCGATGCTGGCGAACACATCGGCCACGTTCTGGTGGCTCTGGATGTCGGCGTCGGTGATGGCCTGGATGCGGTCGTCGTGGCTGCGGTTCTGAAAGATGGCCAGCAGGGCGTCCAGCGGCACCCGCGTTTCCGCGCTTTGGGCCTTGGCCCAGTCCACCGCGTGCGCCACCGACCAGGCGGTGGCCTGCTGGACGCGCTGCAGCAGGTCGGCCAGCGCGGCGCGGCGCACCGGATCGCTCCAGCTGTCGGCGTTGCCGTAGACGAGGAAATTGCCCGAGAGGTAGCCCTTGGAGGTCTTGATCGCGCGGGCACCGTAGCGGGTGCGCGCCAGCTGGCCGTTGTAGCCGTAGATGGCCCAGGCATCGAGGTCGCCGCGGGCGAAGGCCGACAGGCCATCGGACGGACTCAGGCTGACCAGTTGCACGTCGTTCAGCGACAGGCCGACCTCGGCCAGCATCCTGTGCAGGAAATAGTGCGTGGTGGTGGCCCGCACGTAGCCCACGCGCTTGCCCTTGAGGTCGGCGATGGTCCGGATGGACGAATCCTTCTGGGCGAACACGGCCTGGTTGTTGAGATCACCCTTGCTCACCGCGACCACGCGCACGCGGCCCGGGGTGCGCGCGGCGAACACCGCCGGTATCTCGCTGCCCGAGCCCAGGTCGAGCGCGCCCGCGTTGATGGCCTCGATGTGCTGCACGCCCGAGTTGAATTCCTTCCATTCGATCTGGTAGGGGGTGTTGGCCAGGCTGGCGGCCTTGAGCAGGGTGATCCAGCCGCCCTTGTAGCTGGCCACGCGCAGCGAAGCCTTGGCCAGATCGGCTGGCGCCACCACTTGCCCCAGGGCCCTGGCTCCCGTCGTCAGCGCCAGGCCGGCGGCCCCCAGTTGCAGCAGGTGCCGGCGGCTCAGCGCCGTGTCTGGCCCTTGTTCGCCTTGTGCTTGTGTACTCATGTGCTTGTTGTTCTCGCGGAAGTGGTGTTGCATGGAGCCGTGATCGGGCAGGCCATGTGAGCCACTGTAGGCAGGACAAGCGCAGGAGAAAACGAAGGAAATCAGATATGGATATGCGGAGCTTTGCCGCCACCGCGTCCCGGACTGGCCAGGGTCAGGTGCGCCCCATGCACGTGGCGCCAATCGCCAGACGCTGCTATGTCGGCGCGCCGTCGGGCGTTTGCAGCGCGGCCGAGAGGCCGTAGAGCGCCAGCAGCCCCAGCACGTGTCCGACCGCAACCCCCGGTTCACCGGCCTCGATGCGGGCAATGGTCTGGACATGCACACCCAGGCGTGCCGCCGCTGCCGCCTGCCCCTCACCCGACCGTGTGCGGGCCAGCCGGGCAGCTGCGCCCATGTCCTTGATGTTCTGCAGGACATCGGCCCCGATGTCCACCGAGATGCGTTTGCCTTGTGCCATGGTTTGGATGATCCTTGTCCGCCAATCAGGTCGCCGGGGGTGGCGCATGCTCCATGCGCCAAAGCCACGCACACACCGCCACGCCAACCAACACAAACAGGACGCCTTTCCATATCAGCGACGCCCGCCAGGGTGCAAACACGGCGGCCGCATCACGCGCCACGGTGAGGACAAGCTGCTTCTCGACGGGCGCCACGGTGGGCGCGATCCTGCGAAACGCCACGAAGGACTCGCGCCCGGTGGTGGCGGTGGCCCCCAGGACCACATCCTGGCTCTGGCCCCCTCTGACAAAAGTCCAGATCATCGCGGCGGGCGACTTGGACAGGTCCATGCCGACCACGTCTTCGTTGTCGGGCACGCGGATCACCACCCGCCCGTCGATATGGACCAACGACACATTGACGTCGTCGGCAAAAACAGCACGCTCCAATGCCGAGGTCAGGTGCTTGGGGTCCACGATGGCCAGCACATAGCCCGCGAATCGGCCCTGTTCCCCTTGGAGCACCTTGCCCAGACTCACGGTGAAGTTCCCCAGGGGAGTGACGAATGGAGCCGACATATGCAGCATCCTGGGGTCCGGACTCTGGCTGATGGTCTGGAAGCGTTCGGAGCCCTTGAACACGTTGCCCATCAACTCCGGCCGGTTGCTCGAAATCACCTTGCCATCGGCATCCAAGACCAGCATCGTGCGCACACCCGGCGTCTGCCTGACGATGGCCGCGAGCCGCGCTCCCCAGGCGCCCTGTGGCAAGTGCCCCCCCACGAAGGACGGGACTTCGGATCGGACCAGGTCCAGCGCGTCGTTGGCCCGTTGCAAGTCCTGAGCGATCGCCGTGTGGATCTCATTCGCCACGTCCGCGAGCTGGGTCCGCTGCCGCTCGGCCGCTTGTTGGTAAGACGCCGCTGCCGTCAGGACGATGGTGCCCGCCATGGCCACCAGCAACAGGCCTGCCGCTGTCCACCAGCCGCGGCGACGGATCGGAAATCGGCGTGTCATGGAAATATCTAAGGTCCAACCGTTGTTTTAGAAACTACCATGCGGGTCAATGTACCAGCCACCGACCTGCCATTGTTCGGGTCCGGAATCTGGCGTGGTCCCGATGACGGCACATTTTGGATGAGCGGTGCACACTTTCAGCGACCCTGACAACACTGAACCCCTGTTTGCCCTGGAGCATTTCTTCAAAAGCTTCAAGGGCCGGCTGATGCTGGCGTTCGGCGGATTGACCTTCGCCGCGCTGTCCGGACTGGGTGGCTACCTGGGTGGCGTCGCGACCAAGGAAATGACGCAGACCCGCGGCGAGTTGCTGCACACCTCCGCCAAGGCCGCGGCCGAGATTCTGGCCACCAACATCCGTGAGCGGGGGCTCGAGATCGACCTGCTGCGCCGGGCGCCTTTTCTGGCCCAAGTTGATTTGCGCGGCGAAGCCGTGCGCCAGGCCCTGGAGCTGCGCAAGAGCGCTCACGACGAATACGTCTGGCTGGGTGTCGCGGGATTGGACGGCAAGATCCTGCAGGCCACCGAGGGCAAACTGCTGGGGGTGGACGTGAGCCAGCGTCCATGGTTCAAGGTCGGCCAGTCGGGCCCCTTCACCAGCGACGTGCACGACGCCTTGCCGCTGGCGCAGCAGCACTCGCTTGGCGCACCGCCAGAACCCCTGCCGCGCCTTGTCGATTTTTCCGCCCCCGTGGTGGACGAAAAAGGCACGTTGCTAGGCGTTCTGGGCGCACACGTGAGCTGGGACTGGATCACCTCCATCGTGGACCACACCGTCAAGGGGCCACTGGGCCAACGGCAGGTCGAGGTCCTCATCGCCAATGGCAACGACGAGGTGCTGTTCCCCGCAGCCTACGTGGGTCAGCTCAAGCTGCCGCCAGAGGGCAAGTTCAAGCGGCACTACGAAACCCTGGCATGGAGCGACGGCGTGGACTACCTGACCAGCATCGTGGACGTGCGGGAAGTCACGCAATCCCCACTCAACTGGCAGATTGTGTTGCGCCAGCCCATGGATGAGGCCTACCGCCCCGTGCGCGAGCTGGGCGCCAACCTGTTCTTGATTGGCCTGGTCTCTGTCCTGGTGTTCGCCGTCGCCGCCTATTACCTGGCCAACAAGGTCATCGGTCCCCTGGAGAAGCTCGCCAACGCCGCCGAGATGGTCCAAAGCGGCACCGGCGTCCCCCAGTTTCCCAACGCCAAGGAAGCCTACTCCACGGAAATCGAGCAGCTCTGTGCATCGTTCCAGTCGATGACCGAGTCCTTGCTGGGGCGCGAGCGGGAGCTGAAGGAATTGAACTCCTCGCTGGAAGCCCAGGTGGCCACCCGGACCACGGAGCTGTCCCGCACGAACCAGGCCTTGTCCGACGCCAACGAGGAGCTGGCCCGCCTGGCCACCAGCGACGCCCTCACCGGCATTCCCAACCGCAGGCGTTTTGACGAAAAGCTTCAAGAGGCGTTCCAGACCATGAAGCGCATGGACCGGCGCTTCACCTTGTTGATGCTTGACGCCGACCACTTCAAGCGGGTCAATGACCAGCACGGCCACCAGGTGGGGGACGAGGTGCTGAAGCAACTCGCGCAGGTGATCGCGCACAACGTGCGCGCCACGGACATGGTGGCGCGCTATGGCGGTGAGGAATTCGCGGTGCTCCTGCCCGAAACCACCGATGACCGCCAGGGTCTGATGGTGGCGGAGAAAATCCGGGCCGCGGTCGAGGCGAGTGAGTTCCCCAGGGTCGGCAAGATGACCGTCAGTGTGGGCGTCGGATGCGCGAACCCGTCCGACACCTCAGGCAAGGCGGTGGTGCGCCGTGCCGACGAGGCCCTGTACGAGGCCAAGGGGGCAGGGCGCAACCGCGTTCAGTTCCAGGCCGGGTAGCGTTGAATAAGCCTGTCGACCAGCCCCCGGTGGCCTGCGCTCATCTTCAGCTGTTCGCCGCTTCGCCGTGCAGCCAGGACAAGAAAGCCTCGACCGCTGGGCGTTTGGCATGGCGCTCCGGGTACACGGCGAAGTGCGCCTTCACGCGGATCGCCTTGTCCATGCCGAACATCGCCTTGAGCCGGCCATCGGCCAGATGTCCGCCGGCGTTGACCGCGCTCTCCAGCGCCACGCCCAGGCCCTGTGTCGCCGCGTCCAGCGACATTTGTGCCCGGTCAAAACGCACCGGAAAGCGGTCTGGCGCGCGCAGACCGGTGAAGCGGTCGAACCAGTCCGACCACTGCACCACGCTCACATTGCTCTGGATCAGCGGCACCTCCAGCAACTGCTCGATCCGCTTGAGCTGGTGCTGCTTGATGAAGGCCGGGCTGGCCAAGGGCACGATGGCCTCCTCGAACAAAGGCTCCACCACCAGATCGCCCCATCGCGGGACGCCATAGCGGATGTCGATGTCGGACTGGCCGAGGGCGAAATCGCTGGGCGTGTGGGCGGCCGAGAGGTTCAGCGAGATGTCGGGGTAAGCCTGCGCGAAGCGGTGCAAGCGTGGCATCAGCCACAGGCTGGCGATGCTGGGGGCCGAGTGCACGTACAGGCTGTTGCGAATGCCCTGGCGCAGATCGTCGGTGGCGGAGGCGATCGCAGACAGCGCGGCCCCCACGTGCAGCAGGTAATGCTCGCCCGCCGGGCTCAGGCGCACACCGTGCGCGCTGCGCTCGAACAGGCGGATGTCCAGTTGTGACTCCAGCCGCGAGATCTGGTGGCTGATGGCCGAGGCGGTGAGATGCAGTTCCGCCGCGGCCAGCGCAAAACTGCGACGGCGCGCCACCGCTTCAAAGGCCTGCAGGTTGGCGATGGGGGGCAAGGCGGGCATGGGGACAACCCTGACATCAAATGACAAACCGTCATCTTACGCTGACATTTAATCGCTTGTCATCATCTTGAGTGCATTCCAGAATCCGCTCCCAGAACAGGAGACGGCCCTCGGCCCCCCTGCCTGCCGTACCACCCACTGGAGACAACACACATGCTGCTCAAAGACAAGGTCGTCATCATCACCGGCGGTGCCGGCCTCAATGGCCTGGGTTTTGCCACCGCCCGCCAGATGGCCCAACAAGGCGCCAAGGTCGCCATCCTCGATCTGGAACGCGCCCAGCCCGCCGCCGCCGCCGCCCAACTGGGCGAGGGCCACCTCGGCCTGGTGGCCGACGTCACCGACAAAGCCTCGTGCGAAGCCGCCGCCGCCGCCGTGCTCCAGGCCTTCGGCCGCATCGACACGCTGATCAACAACGCCGGCATCACGCAGCCGGTCAAGACGCTGGACATCACCGGCGCCGACTACGACCGCATCCTCGACGTCAGCCTGCGTGGCACGCTCTACATGTCGCAGGCCACGCTGCCCGCCATGCGGGCGCAGAAGAGCGGCTCCATCGTCTGCATTTCGTCGGTCTCGGCGCAACGCGGCGGCGGCATCTTTGGCGGCCCGCACTACTCGGCCGCCAAGGCCGGCGTGCTGGGCCTGGCCCGCGCCATGGCGCGCGAGTTCGGCATCGAGGGCATACGCGTCAACAGCATCACGCCGGGACTGGTGGAAACCGACATCACCCAGGGCAAGCTGTCCGACGCGCAGAAGGCGCAGATCGCCGAGACGATTCCCCTGGCCCGCCTGGGCCGCCCGGCCGACATCGCCGGTGCCTGCGTGTTCCTGGCCAGCGAGCTGTCAGGCTACTGCACCGGCATCACGCTGGACGTCAACGGCGGCATGCTGATTCATTGAATTGAACTCCCCCCGCACCACCTGCGGCGTCACCCCCCACGGGGCGATGCCAGCCGACTGGCGGAGCCAGATCGGCGGCATCCCCGGCTGGTTCACTTCGTAAGGCGCACCAAATCGGTTCACCAACACCCACAACCACTGGAGACACCTCATGCAACGCAAGACCTTCACCCGCACCCTGCTCGCCGCCTGCGCCCTGGCTGCCGCACTGCCCCTGGCCGCGCAGGCCCAGGCCATGAAACTGACCTTGGGCCACGGCGCCGCGCCGGGCAACCCGCGCCACGAAGCCGCGGTCAAGTTCGCCGACGTGCTCAAGGCCAAGACGGCCGGACGCATCGAGGTCCAGGTCGCGCCCTCGGCCCAGTTGGGCGACGACGCCGCCATGGTGACCGCCGTGCGCACCGGCGCGCTGGACATGACGGCCAACTCGCAGGGGGCGGTGTCCGCCGCCGTGCCCGAGTACGCGGCTTACGGCATGCCCTTCATGTTCGCCAACCCGGCGCAGGCCTTCAAGCTGCTGGATGGCCCGCTGGGTCAGGAGCTGGCGCAGAAGTCCGCCGAGAAGGGCATGGTGGTGCTCGGCTACTGGGACAACGGCATCCGCCACATGAGCAACAGCAAGCGCCCCATCAACAAGGTGGAGGACATGAAGGGGCTGAAAATGCGCACACCGCCCGATGCGGTGCTGGTGGACATCATGCAGGCACTGGGCGCCGAAGCGCAGCAGATCAAGTTCGCCGAGTTGTACGTGGCCTTGCAACAGGGTGTGGTGGACGGCCAGGAGAACCCGTTGGTCAACATCCACGCCAGCAAACTCTACGAAGTGCAGAAGCACCTGGCCCTGACCAGCCACATGTTCCAGATGACGCCTTTCCTGATGAGCAAGCGCACCTGGGACCGGCTGCCTGAGGGCGACCGCAAGGCCGTGACCGAAGCCGCAGCCGAGGCCACTGCGCTGCAGCGCAAGATGTCACAGGAAGCCGACGACAAGCTGCTGGCCGAACTCAAGGCCAAGGGTGTGCAGGTGACCACGGTGGACAAGACCGCCTTCGCCAAGGCCACCGCCGCGGTGGACGACAAGTGGCTGGCCACGCCCATCGGCCCGTACCTGAAGAAGGTCATCGCCGCCACCCGCTGAACACACTTTTTGCCAATGACGCCGTGTGGGCTGCGCGCCCATGCGGCCCAAGGAGTTTTCCGATGAACCTCATCGAACGGTCCGTGGTCGCCTTGTGCCGACTGATGTTGTGGATCAGCACCGCCGTCATTTTCGTGATCCTGGTCGCCAACACCGTGCTGCGCTATGCGACCGGCAGCAGCCTGCAGTGGGCCAACGAGGTACCCGAACTGCTGTTTCCCTGGCTGGTGATGTCCGGCGTGGTGCTGGCGGCGGCTCACGGCGCCCACATCACCACCAGCTTTCTGATGGATGCCGTGCCCGCCACCCTGCGTCGCTGGACGGCCATGGCCACCTGGCTGGTGGTGGCCGGCCTGTATGGCACGCTGGCCTGGGCCACATTCCAGATGATGGCCATCGTCCATGACGAGAAGTCGCCCATCCTGCAGGTGCCAGGCTCGTTGACCTACGGCTGTGTGATGGCGGGGCTGCTGATGCTGGGCCTGTTGGCGCTCAAGTCGGCCTGGAACGCCTGGTTGCTGCCGCCGGTGGAACACGACCCGACCGAAGAAGCTGCCGTGCCCGAGGCGCACTGGTAATCCCGCCCGCTTCACATGCAAAGGAACACACCATGAGCGCCCTCATTCTTCTTGTTTTTCTCGGCGCGGCCGTGTTGGCCATGCCCATTGCCCATGCGCTGCTGGTCGCTGCCATGGCCGCCGCCGCCACCTCCGAGCGCGTTCCTCTGGACCTGCTGGTGCAGCAGATGGTGGCGCAGGTTCAGAGCTTTCCGCTGATCGCCATTCCCTTCTTCATGCTCACCGGCTCCCTCATGATGGGCGGTCGACTGGGCGCCGCGCTGGTGGGGGTGTTGAGCACGCTGATCGGCCGTTTCCACGGTGGGCCAGCGCAGGTCGGCGTGTTGTCGTCCACGCTGTTCGGCGGTGTGTCAGGGTCTGCGGTGGCCGATGCATCGGCCATCGGTTCGCTGCTGATTCCCTGGCACAAGCGCCTGGGTTACCCGCCGGCCTTCTCGGCCGCCACGCTGGCCGCCGCCGCCACGATTGACATCCTGATCCCCCCCTCCATTCCCATGATCCTGTTCGCGCTGACGGCCAATGCGTCGATTGCGGCGCTGTTTGTGGCCGGCATCCTGCCGGGCCTGCTCATGTGTGGTGGCTTCATGTTCATGTGCTGGTGGGTCGGCAAGCGTCGCAACTTCCCGCGCGACACCACGCCCATCGACTGGAGCGCGTTCCGCACCCACCTGCTGTATGCCTCGCCCGCCTTGCTGCTGCCTGTGCTGATCGTGGTCTTCCTGCGGTTTGGCATCGCCACGCCCACCGAGGTGGCGGTATTGTCCACGCTGTATTCGGCCCTGGTGTCGGTGGCTGTCTACCGCGACCTGTCCTGGAAGCGCCTCAATGATGCGGTGGTGCATTCGGGTCTGGCCACCGGCGTGGTGCTCCTGGTCATCATGGCGTCTGCCGCCATCGGCTGGCTGCTGACCTTCGACCAGATGCCCGTGGGTGTGGCGAACTGGGTGACGCAGAACGTGGAGCAGGACTGGATCGTCATCCTCATCATGAACCTGATGATGCTGCTGCTGGGCATGTTCATCGACCTGCCTGCCGCCGTGCTGCTGCTCACCCCAGTGTTCCTGCCCCTGGCCGCCAGCATTGGCATGGACCCTGTGCAGCTGGGGATCATGATGGTGGTGAACCTGGCGGTGGGGCTGTACACGCCCCCGGTGGGCACCACGCTGTTCATCACCAGCGCGCTGGCCAAGGTCAAGGTGGGTCAGACGGTGCGCGAACTCGGCCCCTTCTACTTCGTCGCTTTCCTCGTCCTGGCCCTGGTGTCCTATGTGCCAGCGTCCATCCTGCGCTGAGCATTCCCTCTTTCTTTCAGGAGCACTCTCATGACATCTTCCGCAGACAAACTGCCTGCGTTGGCGCAGTGCGCCCACCGCATCCGCCGCTACGCCCTGCGCATGGGCGAGGTCCAGGGCCAGGGCTACATCGGTCAGGCCCTGGGCTGGGCCGACGTGCTGGCCGTGGCCTATGGCCATGCGCTGAACTTCAAGCCCGAGGACCCCGAATGGGAAGGCCGCGACCGCTTTCTGCTGTCGCATGGCCACTACGCCATCGCCTTCTATGCGGCACTGATCGAGGCCAGGATCATTCCCGAGGACGAGCTGGAAACCTACGGCAGCGACGACAGCCGCCTGCCCATGTCGGGCATGGCCACCTACACGCCGGGCATGGAGATCTCCGGCGGCTCGCTGGGGCAGGGCCTGCCCATCGCCGTGGGCATGGCGCTGGGCCTGCGCCACAAGCAGAACCCGGCCTTCGTCTACAACTCCATGAGCGACGGCGAACTCGACGAGGGGTCCACCTGGGAAGCCGCCCTGTCGGCCGCGCACCATGGCCTGTCCAACCTGATCTGCCTGGTCGACATCAACAACCAGCAGGCCGACGGCCCCTCCACCAAAGTGCTGGGCTTCGAGCCCCTGGCCGACAAATGGGCCGCCTTTGGCTGGCATGTGCAGCGCGTGGACGGCAACAACCTGGCGGCCGTGCTGGCGGCCTTCGACACCGCCCGCGCACTGACCGAGGCCAAGCCCCGCGTCATCCTGTTCAACACCCTCATGGGCAAGGGCGTGCCCTTCCTGGAGACGCGCGACAAGAACCACTTCATCCGCGTGGACCCGCCAGAGTGGCAACAGGCCATCCAAGTTCTTGATCAATCGCAAACCGCAGGAGCCGCCGCATGAACACCGTCGCCGAAAAGAAACCCCGCCTCACCACCTCCGCCATGATCGCGTCCATCGCGAGCGAAGGGCAGCGCGTCAAGGCCGCACCCTTTGGCAAGGCCCTGGTGGAACTGGCCGCGAGCCAACCCGAGATCGTCGGCATGACCGCGGACCTGGGCAAATACACCGACCTGCACCTGTTTGCCCAGGCCTACCCTGAACGCTATTTCCAGATGGGCATGGCCGAGCAACTGCTCATGGGTGCGGCCGGTGGCATGGCCAAGGAAGGGCTGATGCCCTTCGTCACCACCTATGCCGTCTTCGGCACGCGCCGTGCCTACGACTTCATCCACCAGGTAATCGCCGAGGAAAACCTCAACGTCAAGATGTGCTGCGCGTTGCCGGGCCTGACCACCGGCTACGGCCCCAGCCACCAGGCCACCGAGGACCTGGCCATGATGCGCGGCGTGCCGGGTCTCACCATCGTGGATCCCTGCGATGCGCTGGACATCGAACAGGCCGTGCCGCAGATCGCCGCCCACGACGGCCCGGTCTACATGCGCCTGCTGCGTGGCAACGTGCCCCTGGTGCTGGACGAATACGACTACCAGTTCGAGCTGGGCAAGGCCAAGCGCCTGGTGGACGGCGACGATGTGCTGATCATCTCCAGCGGCTTCATGACCATGCGAGCGCTGGAAGTCGCGCAAGGCCTGAAGGCCGACAACATCGGCGTGGCGGTCCTGCACTGCCCCACGATCAAGCCTTTGGACGAGGTGACCATCCTGGCCGAGGTGCTGCGCAAGCCGCGCCTCGTGGTAGTGGCCGAAAACCATTCGGTGGTCGGAGGCCTGGGCGAAGCCGTGGCCAGCGCGCTGCTGTGCAACGGCGTGCAGCCGGGGAAGTTCCGCCTGGCTGGCCTGCCGGATGCGTTTCTCGATGCCGGGGCACTGCCCACCTTGCACGAACGGTATGGCATCAGCGCGGATGCGCTGGGGGCCCGGATCAAGGGTTGGCTCGGTTGAGCGACCTCGCCCCTGTCCGATGTGCTCGCATCGGGCGGGCGAAGGTCACCGCCCTCAGCGGGCGTTGAGCATGGTCCGCCCTGGCAACATCGCGCGCATCACATCGATCACTTCGCGGATGCGAAACGGCACGGGCAGGGTTCGCTTGACATCCAGTTCAGTGAGCTGCTGGGCCAGGCGCTTGTCCCCAGGCGATACCAAGGCCACCACGGGCACGTGCTGGTCACTGCGAAACTGCCCCATCCGGATCAGCGTCAGAAGATCCATGGCGGGACCAGGCTGGTCAACCGACAGCAGGATGCCGTCGAAGGAGCGCTGGATCAGCCACTCGTTGGCGGTCGCCAGGTTGCCGGTCTGATGGACCGATACCACATCCAGTTGTTTGGCAACCGACACGATGATGCTGCGCACCACGGAACTGGGTTCGACCAACAGCAGTTGATAGCCTCGCTCGTTGGCGCTCATGAATGCTCCTCCTGCCTGAGCAGTTCCTCCAGCACCAGGTCACGCAATGCCTGATGGATCGCCCGGTCGACGTCGTCGCAGCGGCGCGGTTCGGTCGCGATCAGGCACAGGGTGCCGAGGCGGTACCCATCGGGCAAGGTCAGGGGTGCCCCCGCGTCAAAGCGGATGAAGGGCGGGCCGGCCGCCAGGGGGGTGTCGGCAAAACGGGGATCGGCCGCGGCATCGTGCACGACCAGCACGTCGTCTTCGGCAATGGCGTGGCCACAAAAGGACATGTCCCGGGCGGTCTCGGGGGCATCCAGGCCCACACAGGACTTGAACCACTGACGGTGCCCGTCCACCAGTGACACCACCGCGTTGGGCAGATCGAAGCGCTCTTCTGGCGGCGTGCCCAACACCTGCAGCCGCCTCAAGGCGGCAAGTCTTTCCTGTTCGTCGACGAGGCGGGGTGCAGGCCACATATGGTGGACAAGGTGATGGAAGCAACAACAGGCTGGTGCTCAAGGATAACTTGGGTGGTCGGTCTTGGGCGAGGAGGGCGGCATCGAGGGGCATCTCTTTTGTGTGTCATTTGACGCAGGACAAGCTTTCAGCCCTGGATGCCCCAGGGTTGGACATCGCCACATGACGCCACGACCAGCTGGCGAAACCACAGATGGGCGGGGTCGGCCTGGAAGCGGGGGTGCCAGAACAGGGAAATCGCGAGTTCCGGCGTGGGAAATGGCAGCTCAAAGCTCTGCAGTCCGGCGCGCAGCTTGGCCGTGTGGCGTTCGGGCACGCAGGCCAGCAGGTCCGTGCCGCGCGCCAGCGCCAGCGCGGCGACAAAGCCGCCAGCCATCGCCACCACGTTCCGCTGCAGCCCCAGCGTGGCCAGTGCCTCGTCGATGGGGCCACCGGCGACGCCTCGCCGCGACACCGCGATGTGGCGGCCTTGCACAAACCGCTCGGGCGTCATGTCGCCCCGGCCCAGCGGATGCCCCTCGCGGCACACACCGATCCAGCGGTCGCGAAACAGCGCCTGTGCACGGACCTCCGGGCCCATGGCGGCACCGATCACACCCGTTTCAAGGTCAACCGTGCCATCGCGGAGCGCGGCGCTGTCCTTGTCGAGCTTCTGCACAAAACGCAGGCGCACGCCCGGCGCCGTGGCCGCCAAGTGGTCCACCAGCGTGGCGCCAAAGTTCTCCACGAACCCATCGCTGCAGCGCAGCGTGAATGTCCTCTCCAGCGCCCCCACATCCAGCGCCTGAAGGGGGCGCAGAACCGACTCCAGCTCCTGCACCAGTGGGCCGATCCGCTCTCGCAAGGCCAACGCGCGAGGCGTGGGCACCAGGCCGCGACCGGCCCTCACCAGCAGCGGATCACCCGTCGTCGCCCGCAACCGGGCCAAGGCACGGCTCATGGCCGAGGGACTGAGCCGGAGCCGTTTCGCCGCGCGGGCCACGTTCTGCTCGGTCAGCAACACATCCAGGGTGGCCAGGAGATTGAAGTCGGGTGTCGCCATGCCGGAAACATAGCACGGCAGGGGCACACATGGCGTTTGGTGCACGAATCAAGTGCAAGCCGTGCGTCTTCCGCCATCAGCGCGCGCTTCCTAGCATCGGGATATTCCCCACAGGAGCCCCACCATGTCTTCACCCACACCCCAAGCGGTGGCCCCGGCCACCTCCGACCACCCCTCCGTGCGCGGCGTGCTCGTCGCCCTGTCCGTTGCGATGCTGATGACATCCCTGGGCACCAGCATCGCCAACGTCGCCTTGCCCACCTTGACGCAAGTTTTCACGGCGCCGTTCCAGGCGGTGCAATGGGTGGTCATCGCCTACCTGTTGACCATCACCGCGCTGGTCACCACGGTCGGCCGCCTGGGCGACCTGTTGGGCCGTCGGCGCCTCCTGTTGCTCGGCTTGGTCATCTTCACCCTGGCGTCCCTGGCTGGCGGCGCATCGGTGTCCCTCTGGCAACTGATCGCCGCGCGGGTGGGGCAGGGCGTGGGCGCCGCCCTCATGATGGCGCTGGCCATGGCACTGGTCAGCGAGGTGGTGCCCAAGGACAAGGCCGGCGGCGCCATGGGCCTGCTGGGCACCGTGTCCGCCGTGGGCACCGCCCTGGGGCCGACCCTGGGTGGGCTGCTGATCGGGGCTGTTGGCTGGCAAGCCGTTTTCTGGATCAACCTGCCGCTGGGGGCCGTGGCCTTCGTGCTGGCGCATCGCCACCTGTCGCCGGACCGCCTTCCGGCCGAGCCCGGGAAGGTGCGTTTCGATCCCCTCGGCACGGTGCTGCTCACCCTGAGTCTGACCGCCTACGCGCTGTCGATGACGCTGGGGCAGGGCCGCTTCGGCGCCCTCCACATCGGGCTGCTGCTCACGGCCGCGCTGGGCGCGGGGGCGTTTGTCGTTGCCGAGGGCCGGGTGGCGGCGCCGCTGGTGCGGCCGGCGCTGTTCCGGCACCCCGTCACCGGGACGGGTTTCGTCACGAGCGCCCTGGTCACCACGGTGGTGATGGCGACGCTGGTGGTGGGGCCCTTCTACCTGGGCGGCGTGCTCGGGCTGGACGCGGTGCGCACGGGCCTGGTGATGTCGGTCGGGCCGGCCGTGGCGGCCATCGCCGGCCTGCCGGCGGGCCGTTGGGTGGACCGCGTGGGCCCGCACCAGGTCGGGCTCGCTGGCTTGGCCACCATGCTGGCCGGGACGGCCGCGCTGCCCACTGCTTCATCGGCCTGGGGGGTTGCCGGGTACGCGGGCACGCTCGCCCTCATCACGTCCGGCTACGCCGCCTTCCAGGCCGCCAACAACACCACCGTGATGGCCAGCGCGAGCCCCGACCAGCGTGGCCTGGTGTCCGGCCTGCTCAACCTGGCACGCAACCTGGGGCTCATCACCGGGGCATCGGTCATGGGCGCCGTGTTCCACGCCGGCGCCTCGACCCGCCAGATCGCCACCGCGGACCCCCAGGCCTTGGCAGCGGGACTGGGCCTCACCTTCCTCGTCGCGGCGGCAGCTGTCGCCACGGCCGTCGTGCTCGCCCTGGTGGGCCTGGCCGCCGCACGGCGCGCCGCGCCCATCGACCACGCCCAGGCCACCCGGCACGCGTGACCCTCCGTGCCCCGTCCGGGCGGGCCGGGGGTGGTCAGCGGGCAAGCGGTACCGGCCACATCGGCAGGTGGCACATCTTTTGCATCCGTTCTTGTATCCAAGATAGGACGCACAACAATGGTTCCCACCACCGCAGCCCCATCGAACGAAACCGCCGACCCCCTGGCTTGCGCGTGGATCACGCGCCTGCCCGAGCCCCTGGCGGGAGGCGACGGGGCCTTGAGCGGCATGAGATTCGCGGTCAAGGACAACATCGACGTGGCCGGCCTGCCCACCACCGCGGCCTGTCCGGCCTTCGCCCACACACCCGCCGCCCACGCCACCGTGGTGCAGCGCCTGCTCGACGCTGGTGCGCACCTGTGCGGCAAAACCAACCTCGACCAGTTCGCCTGCGGGCTCAACGGCACCCGCTCGCCCTATGGCGCCGTGCCCAACAGCTTTGACACCCGCCTGGTCTCGGGCGGCTCCAGTTCGGGCTCGGCCGTGGTGGTGGCCAGCGGCCAGGTGGACTTCGCGCTGGGCACCGACACCGCGGGCTCGGGCCGCGTGCCGGCCGGGCTGAACAACATCGTCGGCTTCAAACCCAGCAAGGGCCTGATCAGCGCCCGGGGCGTCTTGCCGGCGGCACAGAGCGTGGACTGCGTCTCCGTCTTCGCCCGCACCGTGGCCACGGCCGCTCGGGTGTTCCAGGCCGCCGCCGCGCACGACCCGACCGACCCCTATGCCCGCGAGTTGCCCCCGCGCACGGCGCGATGGGACACGGGCTGGCGCTTCGGCGTTCCCCACGAACTCCGATTTTTTGGCGACACCCTGAACGAGGCGGCCTTCCAACAGGCGGTGCGCCAGATGGAAGCCCTGGGCGGCGTGGCCGTTCCCATCGACTACACACCGCTGCGCGAGGCAGCCAGCCTGCTCTACGACAGCGCACTGGTGGCCGAGCGCTACGCCGCCATCCGGCCGTTCTTCGACGCCCACGAAGACCAGGTCATGGAGCCGGTGCGCGGCATCATCGCCAGCGGCCGGCGCTACACGGCGGCCGACGTGTTCGAGGCCCAGACCGCCTTGCGCGCGCTGGCACAGCGTGCCAGGCCCATGTGGACTCAGATCGACGTGCTGCTGGTGCCCACCGCGCCCACCCATCCCCGCATGGCCGACATGCTGGCCGATCCGGTGCGCCTGAACCGCGAGCTGGGTGAATACACCAACTTCGTCAACTTGCTGGACTACGCCGCCATCGCCGTGCCCAGCACCATGCGCCCCGACGGCCTGCCCTTTGGCGTCACCCTGATCGCGCCCGCCGGCGCCGACTGGCCGCTGCTCGACCTGGGCCAGCGCTACCACCACGCCACCGGTCTGCAACAAGGGGTCACCGGCCTGCCGCTGCCGGCGCCCCAGCCCCTGGCGATGCCGGTGTCCGAGCCCCTGGTGCAGGTGGCCGTGGTGGGCGCCCACCTGTCGGGCATGCCGCTCAACACCCAGCTGACCGAGCGCGGCGCGGTGCTGCTGCGCCAGACCCGCACCACCCCCGACTACCGGCTGTTCGCCTTGCCCGGCACCGTGCCGCCCAAGCCCGGGCTGCTGCGCGTGGCGCCAGGCCAGGGCGCGGCCATCGCACTGGAAGTCTGGTCGCTGCCGGCCAGCCGCCTGGGCAGCTTCGTGGCCCTGATCCCGGCGCCGCTGGGCATGGGCACGCTCAGCCTGGAAGACGGCAGCGCGGTACTGGGCTTCATCTGCGAGCCCTATGCGCTGGCCCAGGCCCAGGACATCAGCCACTTCGGCGGCTGGCGCGCCTACATCGCCGAACTCAAGGCCCGCCCGTCCACCCCCGCCTGAACACCCGTTCCTTCTTTATCTCAACCTGCAGGAGTCCGCCATGACATCGACCCCGTCAACGACCACCCGCCGCCAGATACTCCAGGCCACCGGCCTGGCCGTGGCCGCCCTGGGCGCGCCCGCCCTGGTGCGCGCGCAGGCGCCCGCCAAGATCCGTGTCGGCTACTGGCCCATCGCGGCCGGCCTGCCGTTCTACTCGGCGGTGGAGCTGGGCTTCTTCAAGGCCGCCGGCATCGACGTCGAAGTGCAGCGCTACGCGGGTGCCCAGCAGATCATGGAGGCCATGCTGGCCGGCCGCTGCGATGCCAGCGCCAACGGCACCGGCTCGGCCAACATCGCCATCGGCGAAATCGCGGCCCCAGGCAGCTTCAAGATCTTCTGCTCCAACCCCAGCAACGCCAGGAACGTGCTCGACCAGGTGCTGGTGCCCGCCGCCAGCACGGCCAAGGCCATCGCCGACCTCAAGGGCAAAAGGGTCGCCTCGGGCCCCGGCATCCAGAACGTCACCCTGGCCAAGACCGTGCTGGAGCGCGCCGGTGCCAGCGGGGCCACCGTGGTCGAACTGCCCATCGGCCAGCACGTGGCGGCGCTGGCCGCGGGCCAGGTGGACGGCTGCTACACGCTGGAGCCCACCGGCACCATCGGCCGCCTCAACGGCAGCACCCGCATGCTGGAAGCCGGCGTCATCGCGCGCTACATCCTGGGCGACCCGATGGCCCCGTGGTTCGGGGGCTCCGCCTCGCTCACGGCCAGCTACATCAAGGCCAACCCGGACGCCGCCAAGCGTTTTGTGTCCGCCTACGGCAAGGGGGTGGAGTTTGTCCGCACCAAGGCCGCCGACGCGCGCCAGCACCTCAAGGGCTACACCGCCATCGAGGGCCCGCTCACCGGCGAGGTTCCGCTGGCCGCGTACACGATGTACAGCGAATTCACGCCGGCCGACATCGCGCACTTCCAGAAGTTCTTCGACCTGTTCTCGGAAAAAGGCATCTTTGCCTCGCGCCTGATGGTTGACTCCATGCTCTACAAGGGCTGACCCCCATGCGCGCCCCTTCTGCCCTCCCCACCGATGTGGGCAAACCCTGGGTGCCGCCCGTGGTGTCCGGCGCGCCCGCCACCGCGGCCACACGCCGCACCGACTGGAGCCGCGCCTTGCCCTTCGTGGGGCCGGTGGTGTTGTTCATTGTCTGGGACCTGGTGGTGCGCCTGGGGTTCATCAAGCCCATCCTGCTGCCGCCACCACTGGCGGCGCTGGGCGCCCTGGTCAACGGCCTGGCCGGGGGCCCGCTGCTGGGCGACTTCGCCGTCACGGTCTGGCGCACCGTGCAGGCCTTCCTGATCGCCGCCGTTCTCGGCATGCCCCTGGGCGTGCTGCTGGGCAGCAACGAGCGCGCCTACCGCAGCGTCGAGTTCCTGATCGACTTCTTCCGCTCCACCCCCTCGTCGGCCCTGATCCCGCTGTTCCTCATGATCTTCGGCGTGTCCGACATCAACAAGGTCGCCATCGCCGCCTTCGGGGCCCTGCTGATCGTGGTCTTCAACAGCGCCTACGGTGTCATCAACGCGCGCAAGCAGAGGGTGATGGCGGCCCGGGTCATGGGTGCGACGCGCTGGCAGGTGTTCCGCGACGTGTTGTTGTGGGAGAGCCTGCAGCCCAGCTTCGTGGGCCTGCGCTCGGCGGTGTCCATGGCCCTGGTCATCGTCATCGTGGCCGAGATGTTCATCGGTGCCGACAGCGGCCTGGGCAACCGCATCATCAATGCCCAGCAGGTCATGAACGTCAAGGACATGTACGCCTCCATCCTGGCGGCCGGCGCGCTGGGCTATGCCTTGAACGTGCTGTTTCTCGTCGTTGAACGCCGCATCGTGCACTGGAGTGGAAGATGAGCGAAGTCCTGAACGCCCCCGTGTTTGCCGACGTGCCCGCGCCGGCCTTCCAGCCCGGCCCGGCCGGCACCCACATCACCATCCGTGGCCTGACCAAGTACTTCGCCGGCTGGCCGCTGTACGAGAACTTCGACCTCGACATCCCCAAGCACAAGATCGTCTCGGTGTTCGGCCCCAACGGCTGCGGCAAGAGCACGCTGATCAACATGATCGCCGGCCTGATCCCGATCGACGCGGGCGAGATCCTGTTCGACGGCAAGAGCCTGAAGGACACCAAGATCGGCTACGTGTTCCAGAACTACCGCGAGGCCATGTTTCCGTGGATGCGCACCATCGACAACATCGCCTACCCGCTCAAGCTGGAGGGGCGCAGCAAGGCCGAGGTGGACCGCCGCATGGCCGAGCTGGTGGCGAGCTTCGACGTCAAGTTCGACCTGCACCGCTACCCCTACGAACTCTCGGGCGGGCAGCAGCAGACGGCGTCCATCATGCGTGCGCTGGCGCCAGGGCCCGAGGTGTTGTTCCTCGACGAGCCCTTCTCGGCGCTGGACTTCGAGATGACGCTGTTCATCCGCGAGAAGCTGCAGGAGGTCTTCATGCAAACCGGCACCACCATGCTGCTGGTGTCGCACGATCTGGAGGAGGCCGTCTACCTGGCCGACCAGGTGCTGCTGCTGACCAAACGGCCCACCCGCGTGGCCGAGATCCTGGCCTATGGCGACGCCCGACCACGCACCGTGGCGACCCTGTCCGAGCCGTCCTTCGTGGCAACCAAGAAGCTCAGCCTGGAGATCTTCCAGCGCGAGGTGCGCCGATGAGCCCCGATCAGATCGAAGCCTACGTGGACGCGGCGGCGGCCGCGCTGGCCCTGCCACTGGAGCCGGCACACCGCGATGGGGTGCTGCGCTACTTTGCCCTGGCGGCCCAGTTTGCCGATCAGGTGCAGGCGGTCGAGCTCGACGCCAGCGCCGAGCCGTCCATGTCCTTCGTGCCACTCTCGCCCACCCAGCAGGTCACGGCATGAGTGCCACCCGCGAACTCTTGCACGGCGATGCCGTCGCGATGGCACAGGCGGTGCGCAGCGGCGCGTGCAGCGCGGTCGATCTGGTCTGCGCCAGCCTGCGGCACATCGGTCGCACCGACGCCCAGATCAACGCCTTCACCACCGTGACCACCGAACGCGCGCTGGCCCGCGCGGGCCAGATCGACCAGCAACGCGCCCAACTGCAGCACCTGCCGCTGCTGGGGGTGCCGTTTGCGGTCAAGAACCTGTTCGACATCGCGGGCGTCACCACCCTGGCCGGCTCCAAGATCGAATGCGAGACCTCGCCGGCCCGCAACGACGCCCTGCTGGTGCAGCGCCTGGAGGCAGCGGGGGCCGTGCTGGTGGGCGCGCTCAACATGGACGAATACGCCTACGGCTTCACCACGGAAAACAGCCACCACGGCGTGGTGCGCAACCCCCACGACCCCAGCCGCATCGCCGGCGGTTCCTCGGGCGGCAGTGGCGCCGCGGTGGCCGCCGGCCAGGTGCCCATCACCCTCGGGTCGGACACCAACGGCTCCATCCGCGTGCCGGCCTCCCTGTGTGGCGTGTTCGGCCTCAAGCCCACCTTTGGGCGGCTGCCCCGCACCGGCAGCTACCCTTTTGTCTCCAGCCTGGACCACCTGGGCCCGCTGGCCCGTTCGGTGCGCGACCTGGCCTTGAGCTACGACCTCATGCAGGGCCCCGAGCCGCCGGGGCCGCAGCGCGATCCGGGCAGTGCGCAGCGTCCCATCGAAGCCACCACGCCTGGCCTGGACCGGGGCGCGGCGGGCCTGCGCATCGCCTTGTTGGGCGGCTATTTCAAGGCCAACGCCCAAGCCCAGGCGCAGGCCGCGGCGGCAGAGGTGGCGCATGCCCTGGGTGCCCACGAGGAGGTCGAACTGCCGCTGGTGGAAGCTGGACGCGCCGCCGCCTTCCTGATCACCAATTCGGAGGGCGGCGCCTTGCACCTGGACGACCTGCGCCGCCGGCCGCAGGACTTCGAGCCGCTCTCGCGCGACCGCTTTCTGGCGGGCGCGCTGCTGCCCGCCGCCTGGGTCGCGCGGGCACAGCGGGTGCGCCAGCGCTACGCGCAAGCGGCCGCCCAGCTGTTCGAGCGCTTTGACGTGCTGCTGGCCCCCGCCACCCCCACGGCGGCCACCCCCATAGGCTGCGAGCGCCTGGAGATCGGTGGCACGGTGTTTCCGCTGCGCCCGCACATGGGCGTGCTGACCCAGCCGCTGTCCTGCATTGGCCTGCCGGTGGTGGCGGTGCCCGTGTGGTTGCCGGGCCACCAGCTGCCGGTGGGCGTGCAGGTCATCGCACCGCCCTGGCGGGAGGACCTGGCGCTGCGGGTCGCGGCCGAACTGGAATCGCGCGGCATTTGCGAGGCCCGTGTCGCCCATCAGGAGCATTAGGGCTTGCTCACACTATGTTTCCAAGATGCGTTGCGAGTCAAAAAGGCCATGCGCAAGGCGCGAAACGCCGCCGGGGCATCCCCCCGGCAAGGCTTCGCAACGCGGCGCATGGCCTTTTTGGCCGCAACCCGAAGGGAGTGGGGTGAAAACAGCGCCACCCGTTGTTGCACTCCTAGGCCAGACGCCCAGTCTGGCCGTCGTCGCGCGCCTAGATTGGCGCTGTTTTCACCCCATTCGCACTTGGAAAAATAGTGTGAACAAGCCCTAGCATGACACACACCATCAACCACCCCGAGGTGCTGGCCGAGGTCACGGCGGTGTTCGCCCGCTACGAAGACGCCCTGGTCAACAACAAGGTCGACGTGCTCGACGAGCTGTTCTGGGACAGCCCGCACACCCTGCGCTACGGCGCGGGTGAGAACCTCTACGGCATCGAGGCGATACGGGCCTTCCGCAACGCGCGCCCCGCCGTGGGGCTGGCGCGCACCATTGTGCGCACCGCCATCACCACCTACGGGCACGATTTCGCCACCACGAACATCGAGTTCGTGCGCGCGGGCGGCACCCGCGTGGGCCGTCAGAGCCAGACCTGGCTGCGCCTGCCCGAGGGCTGGCGCGTGGTGGCCGCCCACGTCAGCCTGATGCCAGACGCCTGAGGCCGGCAGGCACACTTTATGCATCTCATCTTGTATCCAAGTTTGGATAAATGAACGGTGTGTCGCCACACCCACGTCCACCACCCCTCACCGCCGGAGCCCCACACATGAACGCAGGATTTCGCCCCAACCGCCGCGACACCATGAAATCGCTCACCGCCCTGGGTGCCAGCACGGCGCTGGGTGGCTGGGGCATGATGGCGCGCGCTCAGACGCCGCTGACCGTGGGCGTGATCTATGTGGGTCCGCGCGACGACTACGGCTACAACCAGGCCCAGGCCCAGGCCGCGGCCGAGCTGCGCAAACTGCCCGGCATCAAGGTGGTGGAAGAGGAGAACGTGCCCGAGACCGCCGCCGTGCAGAAGACCATGACCGGCATGATCGCGCAGGACGGCGCCAAGCTGCTGTTCCCCACCTCCTTCGGTTACTTCGACCCGCACATCCTGGCGCTGGCCGCCAAGTACCCCGACGTGCGTTTTGCCCATTGCGGCGGCATGTGGACCGAAGGCAAGCACCCCAAGAGCGTGGGCAGCTTCTTCGGCTACATCGACGAATGCCAGTACCTCAACGGCATCGTGGCCGGCCACATGACCAAGTCGAACAAGATCGCCTTTGTCGCGGCCAAGCCCATCCCGCAGGTGCTGCGCAACATCAACGCCTTCCTCATGGGCGCGCGTTCGGTCAAGCCAGGCGTCACTTGCAGCGTCATCTTCACCGGCGACTGGTCCATGGCCGTGAAGGAGGCCGAGGCCACCAACAGCCTGGCCGACCAGGGATGTGACGTCTTCACCATGCACGTGGACGGGCCCAAGGTCATCGTCGAGACGGCGGCCAAGCGCGGCAAGATGGTGTGCGGCTACCACGCCAGCCAGGCCAAGCTCGCCCCCCAGGCCTACCTGACCGGGGCCGAATGGAACTGGCTCACCGCCTACAAGACCATCATCGAGGCCGCGCAGACCGGCAAGCCACACCCCAACTTCCTGCGCGGCGGCCTGAAGGAGGGTTTTGTCAAGATGTCGGCCTACGGCCCGGCCGTGAGCGAGGCGGCCAAGAAGAACGCCGACGAGGTCAAGGCCAGGATGATCGCGGGCAGCTTCGACATCTTCAAGGGCCCGCTGAAGGACAACAAGGGCAACACCGTGATCGCGGCCGGCAAGACGCTCAAGCAGACCGACCTCGAACTGGAAAAGATGAACTACCTGGTCGAGGGCGTGATCGGCTCCATTTGATGCCCCCCGCCAGCGTCCGGCCATGAACGACACGCTCAAGTCCATCGCCCTGCCGGTGCTGGCCATCGCGGCAGCACTCTTGCTGTTCGGCGTCTTTGTCTGGTTCGCGGGCGTGAGCCCGGTGGACGTCTGGGTGACCCTGTTCAAGGGCGCCTTTGGCGACTGGTTTTCGTGGCAGAACACCCTGCAGCGCGCTGCTCCCCTGATGCTGACCGCGCTGTGTGTGGCCATACCCGCCCGCGCCGGTCTGGTGGTCATCGGGGCCGAGGGCGCGCTGGTCCTGGGCGGTCTGGCCTGTGCCGCCTTGCCTTATGTGCTGGCGCTGCCGCAGAACGGCCTGGGCACGGCCCTGGTGTGCCTGGCTGGGGCGATGGCCGGCGCGGCGTGGACGGCGATCGCCGGCGCCCTGCGCCGCTACCGCGGCATCAACGAAACCATCTCCAGCCTGCTGCTGGCCTATGTGGCCATCGGCCTGTTCAAGCACGCGGTGGAAGGCCCGCTGCGCGACCCCGCCAGTCTCAACAAGCCCTCCACCCTGCCGCTGGACGACAGCCTGCGCATCGGCGGCATCCTGGGCTCCGACATCCACTGGGGCCTGGCGCTGGGCGTGCTGGCCTGCCTAGTGCTGTGGGTGTGGCTGCGATTCACGGCCTCGGGCTTCTCGGTCAGCGTGGTCGGCGGCAACCTGCGGGCGGCCCAGCTGGTGGGCCTGCCGGCCTCGCGCCTGGTGCTGCTGGCCTGTGGCCTGGGCGGCGCCGCGGCCGGCTTGGGCGGCGCGGTGGAGGTGGCGGCGGTGCACACCAGCGCCAACGCTTCCCTCATCGCCGGCTACGGCTACGCCGGCATCCTGGTGTCCTTCATGGCCCGCCACAACCCCGTCGCCATCATCCCGGTGGCCATCCTGTTTGGCGGCTTCGGCGCGGCGGGCAGCCTGCTGCAGCGCCGCCTGGGCCTGCCCGACGCCTCGGTGCTGGTGCTGCAGGGACTGGCCTTCGTGCTCATTCTCGCCAGCGAGGCCTTGCGCGAACGCGACTGGAACTGGCGCGTCCTGCTCTTGCCACGCCGCGAGCCGAGCGCAGCACAGCTGAGCATGGGAGACAAGATCGCATGAGCGCCGCGCCGGGCCGCCCCAAGCAAGCTCGCACCGCAGTGCGCAGCACGAAGGTACTCCTATGAGCGCCGCGCCGGTCCGCCCCAAGCAAGCTCGCACCGCGGTGCGCAGCACGAAGGTACGCCTATGACCCCCGACGAACTCCTGACCCTGCTGGCCGGCATCCTCGGGGGCGCCCTGCGTGTGGGCGTGCCTTTCCTGTTCGTGAGCCTGGGCGAGTGCCTGACGGAGAAGTCCGGCCGCATCAACCTGGGCCTGGAAGGTGTGCTGGTGCTGTCGGCCATGGCAGCCTTTGGTGGCGCCTACCTCAGCGGCTCGCCCTGGGTGGGCGTGGCGGCGGGGGCCCTGGCCGGCGCGCTGCTGGCCACGCTGCACGGCCTGCTGTGCTCGCTGGAGCGGGTCAACGACGTGGCCACCGGCATCGCCCTGATGCTGCTGGGCACCGGCCTGGCCTTCTACCTGGGCAAACCGCTGATCCAGCCGCAGGCGCCACAGATTCCGGCCTTGCCGCTGGGCGCATGGAGCGATTCGCCCGCGCTGCAGACCGCCTTGCAGGTCAATGCCCTGCTGCCGCTGGGCGTGCTGCTGGCGCTGGGCCTGCACCTCGCCCTGCAGCGCAGCCGCGCAGGCCTGCTGGTGCGCCTGGCCGGTGACTCGGCCCTGGCCACCCGCGCCCTGGGCCACTCGGTCAACGGCATACGCATCGCCGCCACCGCGGCCGGCGGCCTGATCGCCGGCCTCGGCGGGGCGTCGCTGACCCTGTTCTATCCGGGCAGCTGGAACGAAGGCATCTCCAGCGGCCAGGGCCTGATCGCGGTCGCGCTGGTGATCTTCGCCCGCTGGAGTCCGTTGCGCTGTGTCGGCGCGGCGCTGCTGTTCGGCGGCGCGGGCGCCATCGGTCCGGCCCTGCAGAGCGTGGGCATAGGCTGGGGCTACCACCTGTTCAACACCTTGCCCTACGCGCTCACGCTGCTCATCCTGGTGTTCACCTGCCGCCCGGGCGAGATCGCCAAGGGCAGTCCGACCGAACTGTCGTCCGCCCGCTGAAGGCCCACCATGCCCACCACCGTCAACGCCCAACCCTATGCCTGGCCCTGGAACGGCGATCTGCGGCCCGACAACACGGCGCTGCTGGTGATCGACATGCAGACCGACTTCTGCGGCGTCGGCGGCTACGTCGACAGCATGGGCTACGACATCTCGCTCACGCGCGCGCCCATCGCGCCGCTGCGCACCCTCATGGCCCGCCTGCGCGCGCTGGGCTACCCGGTCATGCACACCCGCGAAGGCCACCGGCCCGACCTGTCGGACCTGCCCGCCAACAAACGCTGGCGCTCGCAGCAGATCGGCCGGGGCGGCGTGGGCATCGGCGACGCCGGCCCCTGTGGCCGCATCCTGGTGCGCGGCGAGCCGGGCTGGGACATCATTCCCGAACTCGCGCCGCTGCCGGGCGAGGTGGTGATCGACAAGCCGGGCAAGGGCAGTTTCTGCGCCACCGACCTGGAGCTGATCCTGAACCTGCGTGGCATACGCAACCTGGTGCTGGCCGGCATCACCACCGACGTCTGTGTGCACACGACCATGCGCGAGGCCAACGATCGAGGCTTCGAATGCCTGCTGCTGTCCGACTGCACGGCCGCCACCGACGCCGGCAACCACGCCGCCGCGCTCAAGATGATCACCATGCAGGGCGGTGTGTTCGGCGCCCACGCCACCTCGGCACAGCTGCTGGCCACGCTGGAGGCCTGCGCATGATCGCCCCGGTCGAACCCCACGCGCCGCCCACCGGCGCCATGGCGCTGGAAACCTTTGAGCTGACCAAGGTGTTCGGCGACTTCACCGCGCTGGACGCCGTGAGCCTGCGGGTGGAGCCGGGCTCGGTGCACGCGCTGCTGGGCGAGAACGGCGCCGGCAAAAGCACCCTGGTCAAGTGTGTGGCCGGCTACCAGGCCGCCGACGGCGGCAGTGTCATGATCGACGGCCGCGAGCAGGCCATCCCCAACCCCACGGTGGCGCGGACCCTGGGCATCGGCATGGTCTACCAGCACTTCACCCTGGCACCCGGCATGACCGTGGCCGAGAACCTGCTGCTGGCCCGTGGCGACCTGCCGGCCTGGGTGGACTGGGGACGCGAGCGCGCCCAGCTCGCCCGCTTCCTCGAGACCACGCCCTTCCGGCTCGACCTCGACGCCCGCCCGGCCGAGCTGGCCGCGGGCGAAAAGCAGAAGCTCGAACTGCTCAAACAGCTCTACCTCCAACCCCGCCTGCTGATCCTGGACGAACCCACCTCGGTGCTGACGCCGCAGGAGGCCGACGAGGTGCTGGGCCATGTTCGCGACATCGCGCGCGCCGGCCAATGCTCGGTGCTCATCATCACCCACAAGTTCCGCGAGGTCACGGCCTTCGCCGACGCCGTCACCGTGCTGCGCCGGGGCAGGGCGGTGCACCATGGCCGGGTGTGTGACACCAGCCCGCAGCAGCTGGCACAGCGCATGATGGGCGAAACCGCCACCGGTGCCGCCCCCATGGAGGACACACCGGCCGCGCCGCGCCGCGCCGTGGCTGACGAGACCACGCCCCACCTGATGGTGAAGGGCCTGAGCGCCATGGGCGACCGCGGCACGCTGGCCCTGCACGGCATCGACCTGGCGGTGCGCGGCGGCGAGATCCTCGGCGTGGCCGGCGTCTCCGGCAACGGCCAGCGCGAACTGGTCGAAGCCCTGGTGGGCCAACGCCGCCGCCTGGGCGGCGAGGTGCGGGTGAAGGGCCAGCCCTACCACGCCACGCGGCGAGACAACGCCCGCCTGCAGGTGCGCAGCCTGCCCGAGGAGCCGCTGCGCAACGCCTGCGTGGCCGATCTCAGCGTGGCGCAGAACATGGCGCTGCGCGACTTCGACCGGCCACCCCTCTCCGTCGCTGGCTGGTTGCGGTCTCGCCAATGGCGCCAGCGCGCCCGCGCCTGGATAACCGAATACGGCATCAAGACCCGGGGCGAGCAGGCCCCCATCCGCAGCCTCTCGGGCGGCAATGTGCAGCGTGCCGTGCTGGCGCGCGAGCTGGCCGGCGACATCCAGGTGCTGATCGCCGCCAACCCGGTGTTTGGCCTGGATTTCGCCGCCGTGGCCGAAATCCACCGCCGACTGCTGCGGGTGCGCGAGCAGGGCGGCGCCGTGCTGCTGGTCAGCGAAGACCTGGACGAGCTGCTGGAGCTGGCCGACCGCATCGTGGTCATGAGCGAAGGCCGGGTGGTGTTCGAGACCGACGCGGCCGGCGCCAGCCGCCAGACCATAGGCGCCCACATGGGTGGCGGCCACCACTGAACCCCGAACCCACGAGAACACCATGCCCCTTGCGATCGCTGCCCGGCCCTTCGGTTTCAAACTCGACCTGGCGCACGCCGCCCTGGTCATCATCGACATGCAACGCGACTTCGTGGAACCCGGGGGCTTTGGCGAGAGCCTGGGCAACGACGTGTCGCGGCTGCAGGCCATCGTGCCGGCCTGTGTGGCGGTGCTGCAGGCCTGGCGGGCCCTTGGCGCGCTGGTGGTGCACACCCGCGAGGCCCACGCGCCCGACCTCAGCGACTGCCCGCGCGCCAAACGCGAGCGGGGGCACCCCAGCCTGCGCATCGGCGACCTCGGCCCCATGGGCCGCATCCTGGTGGCCGGCGAGCCGGGCAACCAGATCATCCCCGTGCTCGCGCCCATCGCCGGTGAAATCGAAATCGACAAGCCCGGCAAGGGCGCCTTCTACGCCACGCCGCTGCACGAGCTGCTGCGCTCGCAGGGCATCACCCAGCTGGTGTTCATGGGCGTGACCACCGAGGTGTGCGTGCAGACCAGCATGCGCGAAGCCAACGACCGGGGCTACGAGGGCCTGCTGCTGGAAGACTGCACCGAAAGCTACATCCCGGGCTTCAAGCAGGCCACGCTGGACATGGTGACGGCACAAGGCGGCATCGTCGGCTGGGTCTGCCCCAGCCCCGTGCTGCTGGCTGAAATGAAGGCGCCGGCGCGTGCCGCCCTGGCGCGCTGACCGGCTACCATTTGCCTGTGCAAATCTCCACCCCCACCCAGCGCCTGCCCAAGTCCGGCGCGCCCCGCCAGTCCCGTTCGGACGAGGTCTACGCCCAGCTCAAGTCCGACATCGCCAGCTTTCGTCTGGTGCCAGGCGACCGTTTCACCGAAAGCGAACTCAGCGAACGCCTGGGCGTCTCGCGCACGCCGGTGCGCCAAGCCCTGGTGCGGCTGCAGCAGGAGGGTTTTGTCGAGGTCTTCTTCCGCAGCGGCTGGCGCGTGCTGCCCTTCGACTTCGAGCGTTTCGAGCAGCTCTACGATCTGCGCATGGTGCTGGAGACCACCGCCGTGCACCGCCTGTGCACCGAAGCCGACAAGATCGACGCCCCCTTGCTCGACGAGCTGGCCGCGATCTGGCTGGTGCCGGTGGCCGCCCGCAGCCAGGACGCCTTGCGGGTCGCCCAATGGGACGAGGCCTTTCATTGCGCCCTGGTGGCGGCCGCCGGCAACGCCGAGATGGCACGCGTGCACCGCGACGTGACCGACCGCATCCGCATCATCCGCCGGCTGGATTTCACCCAGCAGCCGCGCATCGACGCCACCTACGACGAACACGCCAAGATCCTCAAGGCCATCCAGCGCAAACGGGCGGACCAGGCCACGCTGCTGCTGCGCACCCACATCCAGACCAGCCAGGCCGAGGTGCGCAAGATCACGCTGCACCAGATGCACCTGGCCCGCGCACGCTAGGGAAGCCGGCCGCGTCAGCCCGTGACGCTTTTGGTGTGGGAGAAGACGTTGTCGGGGTCGTACTTGCGCTTGAGCGCCGCGAGCCGGTCCAGGTTGGAGCGGCCGTACGCGGCCTCGATGCGGTCCTGCCCCTCGTCCTCGGTCTGGAAGTTGATGTAGGCCCCGCCGGTCGAGCACGGGCGTGTCGCCTCGAAGCAGTCGCGCGCCCACTGGATGTTGATCGCGTCGTCGGCCGGCTTTTCCCAGGAGCCCGCTATGTTCAGCACATAGGCCGCGTCGCGATTTCCCGCCGGCGAATGTCCAGCAGGCAGCTCGCCCAGCGCACCTTGGATCTGGAACAGGAGGATGGCCGAATGGGGCGACCGGATCCTGCCCGCGTGCGTCACGGCCAGATCCATGGTCTGGCGGTCGATGCCTGGCAGGTAGTGTGACTTCCAGTAGTAGCGCCGGCCCTTGGGCTGGGTGGCATCCAGCAGGCTTTGCATCTGTGTGTAGGGCCGACGGCCGATGGTGTCGGCCACCGGCCGGCCGAAACCCCGCAGTGGCGCGAGAAGGGCTTCACCGTCTTCGATCTTGCCGGCGTGGCAGACGAAGAGGGCGATGATCGGTTCACCATGCACTTCCTTCGGAAGCCAGGGCGCTGGCGGCGCGCGCCGCAGCACCGCCACGCTGGTCAAATCGAGTGGGGCCCCGGCGCTGAACGAACGGTAGGCCTCAAGGACCTCATGGGCGTCGGTGCCGCGCCAGGCGATCGCGCCACCCAGGATGTCGGGGCCCACGGGAAAGAGCCTGTACTCAAAGGACGTGACGATGCCGAAATTGCCACCGCCACCCCGCAACGCCCAGAACAGGTCCTCGTTCTCGTCCGCAGCCACGCGCAAGACCTGGCCATCGGCGGTGACCACGTCCATCGAGACCAGGTTGTCGCAGGTCCAGCCATGGCGTCGCGTGAGGTAGCCAAATCCGCCACCAACGGTGAGCCCCGCGATGCCGGTCGCAGACACAAAGCCCAACACGGCGGCAAGTCCATGCAACTGGGTCTCTCGGTCCACGTCGCCCAGCGTGCAGCCGGCCTGCGCGCGCGCCGTTCGGCCCACCGGGTCGACCCAGACACCCCGCAGCAGCGACATGTCGATCATCAGGCCACCTTCGCAGACCGCCAGCCCGGCGATGTTGTGGCCGCCGCCCCGCACGGAGCTGAGCAGCCCATGCTGGCGTGCGAACCTGACGGCCTGCACGACATCCACCGTGCCGGTGCAGCGGGCCACCAGCCCAGGGCGGCGATCGATCATCGCGTTCCAGACCTGGCGCGACACCTCGTATTCCGCATCGTCCGCGGTCAGCACAGCACCTTTGAACGTGGCCTTGAACGACTGCAGGTCCTCCGGCGACAGGTCCACGGTTCCGCCGTCCAGGCGCGCGAGCTTGAGTGTCATGGGTCACCTCCAAGAAACGTGATGGAAAACAAGGCCTTGCCGGCAGTTGCCAACGCCAGCCTGGCGCGCAACGTTCAGATCATGAACAGGCTCTCAGGCGTCAACGTAGCGAACAGGCGCCACCGGCGTGCGGCGGACCTGCAACTCGAAGATGTCCGGGCGCGCGTAGTGCCCGGTGACGTCGAGCGTCCGGCGTGAAGGCGCCACGCGCGCGATGTCGATCTCCGCATACAGCACGCCGGTCTCGCGGCGCATGGGCCCCGCGACGGTCTTTCCCGTGGGGTCGATCACCACCGAATCGCCGTCGTTGACCCACTCCTGCGGATCGGGGAACAATGCCTCGCGGGCCGGGAAGTCCTGTGGAATGTCGCTGGCGCGCAGCGCCGTGCCACTGCCGAGCACCCAGCAACGACCTTCGAGCGCGATATGGCGCATCGTGCCGATCCAGGCGTCGCCGCTGTCGTAAGTGGGTGCCACGTAGACCTCCACCCCCTGGGCATAGAGCGCATAACGTGCCAGTGGCATGTAGTTCTCCCAGCAAATGAGGCCGCCGATCCTGCCCACGGGCGAGTCGACCACACGCAAGCCGGACGCATCACCCAGGCCATGGACCATGCGCTCGGGGTTGGTGGGCATCAGCTTGCGGTGCCGGTTCAACAACACGCCATCGGCACCGATGGTGACGACGGTGTTGTAGAGCGTTCCACCGCCATGGTCCAGGTCCCGTTCGTTGATGCCACAGACGATCGTCACCTTGTGGACGCGCGCGGCTTCATACAGTTCCGTCAGGTCACCGCGCCCGACATCGATTGCGTTGGCAAGCAAGCGTGCGTGCAGTTGCCCCAGGATGGCGCCGTCCCGTCCGGCCGCCAGACGCCAGATCCAGGACGGGTAGCCTGGAATGAAGGACTCGGGAAATACGATCAAGGATGCCCCTGACGCTGCCGCTTCGGCCACCCATGACACGGCCCGTTCGATGGTGGCGGCACGGTCGAGCAACACCGGAGGGTGCTGAATGATGGCGATCGTCGTCATGGTGTCCTTCTTGGGCAGGGGTTGCCCGACAGGGACAGTGTGCGCGTGACACGGTGCGCTGACCAGTCCAGAATCTGAAGCGTTTGCGTTCTGGAGACCACGCGATGGAAAACACCTACGGTCAGTTCTGCACCGTGGCCAGGGGGGCCGAGGTCTTGTGCGAGCGATGGACCCCGTTGGTGGTGCGCGAGCTGCTGTGCGGGAGCAAACGCTTCAACGACCTGCATCGCGGCGTGCCGCGCATGTCCACCAGCCTGCTGGCGCAGCGGCTGCACCGCCTAGAGGAATTTGGTGTCGTGCGCCGCGACGCGGTCGGCAAGGTCTGGGAATATCGACTCACCGAGGCGGGAGAAGAACTTCGGCCCATCGTCATGGCCATTGGCCACTGGGGCGCGCGGTGGATTGGCAGCCGCCTGCGCGACGATGAGCTGGATGCGGGCCTGCTCATGTGGGACATGCGCCGTTTCGCGTGCCTGCCGGCGTTTCCGCCCAGGGCCGTGGTCATCCATTTTCAGTTCCGCGACGCGAGGGAGCGCGAACGCGCGTGGTGGCTTGTCGTGGAAGACGGGGTGGCCGACCTGTGCCGCGACGACCCAGGCCGCGAGCTGACGCTGGTGGTGGACGCCTCGGTCCGCGCCTTGACCGAAGTGTGGACAGGTGACCGCACGCCTGAGCAGGCGCTCGCATCGCGTGAGATCCGGGTAGACGGGGCCAAGCGCGACGCCGCCGACCTGTGGCGGTGGCTGGGCACCAGCGTGTTCGCCCCGACACGCCGAGCCGCCGGGCAAACGCCCTCGGCAGCCCATTCTTGACACCCGTCAGGACTTGCCGGCAGCGTAGCCGCCGTCCACCACCAGATCAGACCCGGTGATGAAACTGGCTTCGTCGCTGGCCAGGAAAATCACCGCATTCGCCACCTCTTCGGGTCGGCCGAACCGGCCCAGCGGGTGCAGTTCCACGAGCTTCTGGCGCACCTTGGCTGGAAGTTTGGCCAGGATGGGCGTGTCGGTGTAGCCAGGGCTGACGGTGTTGACCCGCACGCCGTGGGGGGCGGCTTCGAGCGCCAAGGTGCGGGTCAGGTTGAGCACCGCGCCTTTGGACGCACTGTACGCCGAGCCATTGGTTTGACCGAATCGCCCCAAAATCGATGCGCAGTTGATGATGTTGCCCGAACCTTGCCGGTACATCTGGCGCAGCGCGGCCCTCGCCAGTCGGAAAACACCATGAAGATTGACGTCCAACACGCGCCGAAAGTCGTCATCACACGCGCTCTCCGCGCTGCCGTAGCCACCGATGCCGGCATTCGAAAACACCACATCCAGCCGCCCGAAGCGGGCCACCGTCTGCTCCACCAGCAGATCGACCTGTGCCGTCGATGTCACGTCCACGGGCAAGAACACACAGCTTCCATGGGGCAAGCCATCCAGTTTGGCGGTCCGCTCGGCTCCGTCGCTGGTGGGCAGGTCGGCCAGAACCACCTGCGCGCCTTCGCGCAGCGCATGTCTGGCCGTTTCCAAGCCAATACCGCCGGCGCCGCCGGTGACGATCATCACCTTCGATTTCAATCGCATCGCTCAGACACTCACTGAGGCACCACGCCCATGCTGCGCAGCAAGTCGTTGGTCATGGTGAACTCGATGGCAATGTCACGCGCGAATTCACTGGGTCCCTTCAGGGCGGCACGCGCGCCGCCAATACCGGTCGCCAGAAACTTTTCATACTCGGGCGTTCGGCAGACCTCGGTGAGCGTGTCGACCCAACGTTTTTGAAGCTCGGGAGGAAGGCCCTTGGGCGCCACCAGACCGACCCAGAACATCAACTGGAGAAATGGCGACGTGATGCCTTGCTCCTTGTACGTCGGCACATCTGGGACAACGCTGTTGCGCATCGATCCCTGGATAGCCAGCGGATAAATGGTGCCCTGCTGCACGTACTGGGTCACGAGCGACGGCGGTCCGACCGTGATGTTCACGGTGTTGCCCACGATGTCCTGCAGCACCGGCGCCATGCCCTTGTAGGGAACGTGGAGGAATGACACACCCGCATACTGCTCCAGTGCCACCATGATCTGGTGCACGGTGGTGCCGGTTCCCCAGGAGCCGAAGGTGATTTGCCCGGGATTGGCCTTGGCTGCCTGGATCAGTTCCTGCATGTTCTTCACACCCAGCTTGCGGCTGGAGAACAGCACGGTCTGCGCCTCCATCACTTGGAACAGTGGGGTGAGGTCCTTGCGGACGTCGTACCCCGGGTTCTTGACCAGGGACGCGACACTGATCACGGAGTCGGCGATCGCGACGCCCAGGGTGTAGCCATCCGGGGCGGCGCGCGCCACTTCGGCCGTCCCGATTGCCCCGTTGGCGCCGGCCTTGTTCTCCACGATGACCGGTTGCCCTAGGCGCGGCGCCAGCAATTCAGCGAGCTTGCGGGCAATGATGTCGGTCGTTCCCCCTGCCGGGAATGGATTGATCAGGCGAATGGGTCGGTTCGGGTAGCTTTGTGACCAGGCTTTCGTCCCCACGACGGGCAAGGCGGCCATGCCGGCCTGGATGAGTGTTCTTCTTTTCACGCGTGTCTCCTGTTGAATGGTTATGCATTGAAATCCGTTGCGACCCCAAGTGCTGCGTCTGCACCCTCGCCACCAGCGCCACGGAGTATTCCGATCGGGCACCAGCTTGGCTAATGTCGGTACGGCGCAGGGCTATGCAGTCAGGCTATGACCTCAGTTGCCGGTCGCCAGCGCCGCGACCGCGAAGGGGCCAGGGTCACGACCCGGCACCCGCGTACAAGGCGGTTCGGTGGGCGGAATCCAGGTATTCGAAGATGCGGTGGATGCGCCCAGCCAGGGTCTGTGCGACCAGACAGGCGGGGATGCGCACGCTGCGATCGCCCACCTGGACCACCAGCACGTGGCGCTGAACAAAACCACCGTCATACGTGATCCGCTCGACTTCGGTGTAGCGAAGACTGGTGGCGAATCGACACAAACGGCCGAGCAAGGCGACGTTGTCGTCCACGCTCTGGGCGTGATCGTCGAAGTTGTGCCAGACCGTGGTGTCGTCGTGGTAGCAGGCGCGCAGGCCTGCCAGGTCCTTGGCTTCGATGGCCTGGAAGAAGCGGTCAGCGAGGGTGTTGATGTCTGTCGTGTTCATGCTTGGCGTTTTCCGCGGTGGTGATGCCAGGGGATGCGAGCGCCCGTTGACTCAGATCGCTCGCGAGATGACTTCTTTCATGATCTCGTTGGTGCCGCCAAAAATGCGCTGGATGCGCGCATCGGTGTACATGCGAGCCACCAGGTATTCGTTCATGTAGCCATAGCCACCGAAGAGCTGGACACATTCGTCGACGACCCGTCCCTGGGCCTCAGACGCCCACAGCTTGGCCATGGAGGCCGTCACCGTGTCGAGTTCGCCCCGGAGTTGCTGAGCGATACATTGGTCGATGAAGGCCCGCCCGACCTGGATCTGGGTGGCGATTTCCGCCAACTTGAACTTGGTGTTCTGGAACTCGGCTATGGCGCGACCGAACGCCTTTCGATCTCGAACGTGGGCAACGGTGGACGCATAGGCGCCCTCCATGCAGGCCAACGCGGTCACGCCGATGAACAGCCGTTCGTAGGGCAAATCGGACATCATCTGATAGAAGCCCTGGCCCTCGACACCCCCCAGCAGGCGATCCCGTGGAACCTGGACATCGTCAAAGAACAGCTCGGACGTGTCCTGCGCTTTCAGCCCCATCTTGTCCAAGACCCGACCCACCCGAAAACCGGCCAGGTCTTTCGTCTCCACAATGAGAATCGACGTGCCTCGGGACCTCTGCCCGGGATCCGTTTTGACCACCAGCATGATCAAGCCGGCTAGAAACCCGTTGCTGATGAATGTTTTTGCCCCGTTGACGACATAGTGGTCGCCGCTCAGCTCGGCGCGTGTGCGCATGCCCTGCAAATCTGAGCCGGCGCCCGGCTCCGTCATGGCAATGGCCCCGACCAGCTCGCCGCTCGCCAGGCGTGGCAAATAGTGGCGCTTCTGTGCCTCGGTTCCGTGGTTGAGCAGGTAGTGCGCGACGATGGAGTGCACCGAGGTGTTCATGCCGGTCAGGCCACGGCGAGCGAGCTCTTCGTGGATCACCGCCTCGTGGCGGAAATCCCCACCGCCCCCCCCATACGCTTCTGGAATGTCGGTGCACAGCAGGCCCAGTTCGCCTGCCTTGCGCCAGACGTCCAGCCCGACGTTCCCCGCCTTGCGCGCGGCTTCATCGTGGCGCTGCACTTCGTTCTCGACAAAACGGGCGACGTTGTCGCGGAAGAGGGCGATGTCTTCATCTGCCCAGGATCGTTTGAATTCGATGGTCATTTCAATCGCTGCTCCAGCGGTTCCAGGAAGGGGGTGGGTTCCGGTCAATTCACCCGGCGGGCACGGTCGCGCCAGTACGGTTCGCGCAAGAGGTGTTTCTGAACCTTGTTGACCCCCGACAGCGGCAAGGGCTCGCGGCGCAGCTCTATGCCCTTGGGGCATTTGAAGCCCGCGATCAGACGGCGGCAGTGCGCGGCCACGGTCTCGACGGTCAGTTCACCGCCCGCCACCGGGACCACGACCGCATGAACCGCCTCGCCCCAGGTGTCGTCAGGCACGCCGAACACCGCCACTTGCGCCACCCCTGGACAGGAGGCAATGGCCTGTTCCACTTCGGAGGAATACACGTTTTCGCCCCCGGTGACGATCATGTCCTTCTTCCGATCCATGACGAACAAGAAGCCGTCGGCGTCCAACCGGCCGATGTCGCCCGTGTGCAGCCAACCGCCGGCCAGGGTCAGCGCGGTCTGCTCATCGTTGTTCAGGTAGCCCTTCATCACCCCGGGGCTGCGCACCACAATCTCGCCCAATTCGCCCAGTGGCACGGGCTGCTCCCTGGCATCGACCACCTGGACCTGCACACCGGCGCTGGCGCGGCCTGCGGATCGCAGGCGTCCCATGTGGTTCCCGTCCAGCGTGTGGTCCTCCGGTTTCAGCGCGGAGATCGTTCCGGTGACTTCAGTTTGTCCATAAATCTGCGTGAACCGTGCCGCCGGCAACTTTTCAACGGCACGGCGCAAGAGCGCTTCGGTGATCGGCGCCGTGCCATAACTCAGATCACGCAGCATGGACAGATCGAGTTCGGCCAGGCGCGGTGAATCGAGCATCCATCCGATGCTCACCGGACTCAGCGCCACGGCGGTGATGCGCTCGTCGTGCAGGCGTTCGAGGCATTGCGCTGCGTCAAAACGTTCCATGAAATGACTGCAACCCATGAGCGACACCAGCGTGAAGGCGGTGGTCATCCCCCCCAGATGGAAGAGTGGCAGGACATGCAGGTAGCGGGTGTCGGCGGACCAACCCAGGTCCACCGCATGCAATGTGATCTGATGCGCCAGATTGGCGTGGGTTGCGACAACCCCCTTTGGCACCCCGGTTGTGCCACCCGTATAAAAGATGCCCATCATGTCGTCAGGCTGCGGATTCGCGTCCGGAATGGGCGCCTGTTCCTTCAGCGCTGCCTCGGCGTCGCGGGCACGCAGCGTGTCGTCTGCGCCCCCCAGGCTCAACAGCCTCAACCCCTGCCCCGACTGTTCGATCGCCTTGGCCACGAAGCCAGACAGGCTTTTGTCGTAGATCAGTGTGCGGACCTCGGCATGGGCCAGTTGCTGCACCACCTCCGGCACGGCCAGCCGCGTGTTGATGGGCACCACCACCGCGCCCAGCCATGGCACGGCCAGCAGGCATTCCATGTAATGGTCGGTGTTCCAGCCCAGCAGGGCGACACGCTCGCCGCGTTGGATCCCCATCTGTTGAAGCGTGGCGGCCAGGCGAGCCACCCTGTCCTTGAGTTGTGACCAGGTCCGCACACGCCCCTGGTGAACGGTGGCGATCCGGTTGGGGCTGATTTGGGCGGCGCGGTGAAGTGCGTTGACGACGTACATGACGGATGGTTGGGGCCGTATTGCTGTTGGGCCCCGATAGCGATGGATGCGCAGGAGTCTGCCCATCGATGCCCCCGGTGTCTAATGCCTAGGCTCGCGCTGGTTATGCTGTTAAGCTATAGCAAAGAGGAGACAAGATGAATCTGCACAACCTGAATCTGGGTGCCATGCTCAACTGCCTTGAGATCGAGCAACACCGATCCATCAACGCCGCCGCCCGCAGTTGTGACATCTCGCAACCCGCTCTGTCGCGCAGCATTCAGACCTTGGAAAGAGAGTTAGGTGTGCCCTTGTTCGAGCGCGCATCCAATGGTGTTGTCCCGACGCCTTATGGCGAAACGCTGCTGCACCATGCGCGCAACGTCCAGAGCGAACTCCAGCGCTGTGTGGCCGACATCCACGAACGCCAACAGACGGGACGCATGAGCATGCGCATCGGCGCCAGCTCTTCCGTGGTGTCGTGGCTGGTGATGCCGACCATCATGGCCACCTACCAGGAACAGGAGCACACCAACATCGGGCTGGTGGAGGCCCCGCCCGACGACCTGATGTCGCGATTGCTTCGTGGCTCCATCGACTTGTCCATCCAGCCACCCGAGGAGAATGTGGACGAGGACGTGCTGGGCGTGCCCCTGGCCGAATCCGAGGTGGGCCTTGTCGTGGGCGCCCATCACCCGCTGGCCAGCCAGTCGACGGTCCGCCCCCGTGACCTGGAGCGATGCCTCTGGTTGTTGCCCACCTGGGCCAGCGCCTGGACGCGGCGCTTTCAACAGGACTTGCTTGCCATGGGACTTGAGCAACCGCAGCGGGTGTTGATGAGCAACTCGTATCAGGCCTTGCGGCAGATGCTGCTGGACGACGATGCACTGGCCATTCTGCCGCTGGAATACGTCGGCGCGGACCTGCGCCAGGGCGGTCTCAAGCGTCTGCCGCTGGACCATCCATTTGCCAAGGTCACCTATTGGGCCTACGTCAAGCGAGGGCGGGCGATGTCTGCCGCATCGATCGCCTTTCGGGACCGCCTGTCGGCCTATGCCACCCAGCAAGGCAAGGCGGCTTCGCGTGTCAGTGAGGCCTAGGGATATGCACAAAACACATATGGATGCCATGTTTTTGACGGCAGGCTTGCCACCTGACAGGCCGCCATCGCTGGGTCAGCCTTCACCGGCTCAGAATACGAGGCGCGTGGGGAGGTCGTTGCGCCACCTGTGCCTGCAAAGCGTTGATGAATGTATGGTTGAGAAGTTGGCTCATGCCTGATGACCTAGGGTGGCCAGGCAACGAAGGGGTTGACCACCCGGAAGGCTCAGGCTCAGGCTCAGGCTCAGGCTCAGGCTCAGGCTCAGGCTCAGGCTCAGGTGCCGCACCCCAACAGGGGGCGTTTCTAGCCTGCGGCCAATGCGCGTGCTGACTGCCCTGGTCCATGGTGCGTTCGCTGATGGTCGCGGGACATTCAACGCCCTGATGGGGCACCGCCTTGAACCCAGTGACTCAGGATATCGCCTGCAGAAGCCACCCGTGCGGACCTGGGCTGCCCGGGAACAGTACGGCTGAATCGGGGCGCTGGCGATGGCTGAACGATCCCCTGGTCCTCGAAGAAGGTCCGCCTGGCCAGGTTGTGGGGATGGCGAGGGGCCTCATCCCAATCCAGTACCGGCGCGAAACAGGCGTCGGTGCCTTCGAGCAAGGCGCACCATTGATCGCGGGTCCGCGTGGCCAGCACTTCGGCCAGCCGCGCTTTCAAAGGGATCCATTGCCCGCGATCCATCTGGGCGTCGAAGGCCGGATCGCTCGCCAGACCACAGTGTTGCCGCAGCTGGGCATAGAACTGGGGTTCGATCGCCCCCACGGCCACATGACGGCCATCTGCACAGGCGTAGGTGTCGTAGAAGAAGGCGCCGCCATCCAGCAGGTTGTCACCCCGCTGGTTGCTCCATTCGCCCGCCGCCTTGAAGCCATACATCATGGCGGACATCAGTGCCGCACCATCGGTCATGGCAACGTCGATGACCTGCCCCTCGCCCGAGCGCCGACTCTCCAGCAAGGCCGCGAGCAGGCCCACGGCCAGCAACATGCCGCCACCACCGAAATCGCCCACGTAATTCAAGGGCGGCACGGGGGGTTCGCCCGCACGCCCCACGGCATGGAGCGCGCCACTGATGGCGATGTAGTTGATGTCGTGACCGGCCGCGTGCGACAGGGGGCCGAACTGCCCCCAGCCCGTCATGCGGCCATAGACCAGGCGGGTTTGACGCGCGAGGCAGTCATCGGGCCCCAGACCCAGCCGTTCCATCACCCCCGGTCGAAAGCCCTCGATCAGCGCGTCGGCATGGGCCACCAGGTCCAACGCGGTGGCCACCCCTTCCGGCTGACGCAAGTCGAGGTGTACCCACTGACGCCCCCTCGAGAGGATGTTCGTGGCATCCGGCGACGAGCCGGGTCGGGCGATGCAGACCACCTCCGCGCCCAGGTCGGCCAACACCATGCCGCAAAAGGGCGCTGGCCCCAAGCCAGCGAACTCCAGCACTTTGAATCCAGTCAAGGGCCCCGTCATGTGTGTCGTCCCGTCTGGTCCTACCGGTAGTTGGGTTGGCGCTTTTCAGCAAATGCTGCCAAGGCCTCGCGGTGGTCGTCGCTGCGAAAGCAGGTCTTTTCCAACGCCAGGCTCAGCTCGAACGCCAGATTGGCGGAGGAGCGAAGCAGGGCGTTGACGGCCAGCTTGGAGCCCTGAATCGCCTGACTGGGCCCGCTCGCCAGCCGCCTTGCCATGGCGATCGCGTGGTCCATGAGTTCCGCAGCGGGCACCAAGTGGTTGATCAGGCCCATGCGGTGTGCCTCTTGCGCCTGGATCGGGTCACCCGTCATGAGGAATTCCTTGGCGCGCGCCGCACCGACCAGCCAAGGCCAGATCATCACGCCGCCGTCGCCCGCGACGACCGCGGCCGCCACGTGGGTGTCGGCGATCACGGCGTGCTCCGAGGCATAGCTCACATCCGCGAACAGGGCCAATGTCGCGCCGAGGCCATAGGCGGGCCCGTTGATTGCAGAGATCAGGGGTTGCGGCATGTCCAGGATGTCACCGATCAGCGTCTTGGCTTCATCGAACAAGTCATCCAGCTGATCCTCGCTGCGGTTGACAAAGGCCTTGAGGTCTCCGCCAGCACAGAATGCACGCCCTGCGCCCGTCAGCACCACCGCACGGATGGAGCGGTCCCGGGCAATCTCCCGAAACAGGCGTGAGAGCTCGGTGTGCAGTTCGAAATGGATCGCGTTGAGGGCCGCTGGACGGTTCAGCGTCACGACCAGGACAGCCTCCCGGCGTTCCAGGGCGATGTGTTGGTAGGTGGTGGGATCGAATGTCATGTCGTCTGCCTTCAAGCCTGGAGGAAACCCTTGCGCACCAGCCACTCGTTGGCCTTGCCCATGGCTTCGCGCAACAGCTCGGGTTGGTCAAAGTAGTAGTGGTTGGCGCCCTTGACCACGTACTTCTCCTTGTCCTTGCTGGCCAAGGCGTCGTACATCATCGTGGTGTGGTGGGGCAGGCAGCCATCGTCGGCACTGTTCTCGATCAGCAGCGCCGGCACCGACAGGCGCGCGGCGCAGAGCACGCCGTCGGCTTGGGACAGGTCGTACGAGAACTGAGACAGCCAGCTGCGCAGGGATGAGTAGCGTCCCAGGCCGGCCGGTGCGTCATTGACCATGCGCGGGTCGCCCATGAAACACACCCCCGGCTTGCGGTCACTGGGCTCGATCGTGGCATCCAGCCAGGCTGGCTCGGCCATGGTCCCATGCACCACAAAACAGTGTTCCCAGTTGTTGCGCCCCTTGCGGCGTGCATCCTCGAGCAGGTTCTGCGCCCAGGCGGTGATGCGGCGATTGCGGGCGATCTGTGCCGCGCGGTAACGCTCGATGAATGCCGCGCTGAAGGGGGCTTGCTCGGGGACTTCAACGCCGTAGAGGTTCAGCGAAGGGTCCCGTTCCAGCGGACGACTTTCGTCCGTGATGGAGGGATCCAGCCATTCGGTGAGCGTCTTGTTGCGGCTGCGATGGGCCGCCAGCAGCATGATGCCGTCGGCCGGTTTCAGCCCGGCGCCAACCAGGTCGACCGGGTCCCCAGCGGGCGTGTGGGTGATGGTGGGGTTCTCGGCCTGCGACTGATAGAACAGCGACAGCGATCCACCGCCAGACCAGCCCGCGAGAACCACATTCTCATAGCCCAGCTTGGCGCGCGCGTAAGCCACAACGGCCCCCAGATCCAACGCCACCTTCTCCATGATCAAGGCCGATTCGTTGCGAGGGTAGCGGCTGTTGGCGCTGATGACGTGAACGCCCGACTTGGCCATGCCGGAAATCATCGGCAGGTACTGCGTTCCCCCGATCGGGTGCATGAAGACCAGCACCGTTTTCGAGGGCCGTTTGACCGGGACCAGGTGATGCACCTCAAGGGCCACCATGTCGTTGCGACCGGCGTAGGTTTCCTTGATGTTGGAGTGGCTGCGTGCGGTGATCAGCAGCGGGCGACGTTCGTACTCGTAGGTCTGCATGGCGGGTGTCGATGTCTCGTTCAGGCGTTGGATGTGAGGACCGCAGCGGCCTGCGCGGGGATCTGGAGGCCACGCTCTTGTTTGAGCGCCCTCATGCGACCGGTCCAGGCCCGCATCTCTTCGGCGGACTTGCGCTTTTCTTCGGTCATGATCTGGTCGTAGTCCGGCGCGCGAACCGTGATTTCGACGTTCAGCCCGTTCGGGTCGTAAAAATAGATGGACTTCACGAAGTGGTGATCGAGCGGCCCGATGCACTCGATGCCATGGGCCACCAAGCGCTGGCGATAGAGCTCCATCCCCGCCATGTCCTCGGTTTCGATGGCGATGTGCACGTTGAAGCCAGAACGCTTCTTGAAATGCTTCTCGGTCGCGGAGTGCGGAGCGTCGAAGAACGCGACAAAGTTGTCATCTCCCATCTGAAAAAAGAGATGCATGTAGGTGAGCGCCGTTCCGGTGTCCGCGACTTCGTCGAACTGCATGGCAGCGGCCAGAGGCAAGCCCAGAATGTCTTCGTAGAAATGGCGCGTCTCTTCCGCGTCGCGGCACCGGAATGCCATGTGGTGGATGTGCTTGAGAGCAGGCAAAGGGCTGCTGGGGGCCATGAAGGTCTCCTTTGGGTTTTGAATGGGCGCATGGGTGCGTCAACCTCGGGGCCATTGTCGTCAGCTGTTTTCACTCGGACTAATGGCTATCGGACATTGGGCTATGCATCCACCACATAAGAGCCACACACAAAGCCACTGCTCCTGCGCCGATGCGCCACCACAACCACCGGTGTCAATGAGTTGGCAGCGCCTCTGCATCGGCGCATGGCTGACCGGCGTCCACAACCCATGCCTGATTCGCATAGCCCTCATCCGTCGCGGCATTAGCCGATCACAGACCTGGTGGGCACACTGCCTGCGCGCCGTGAACAGCCTGGTTCGACGCAACGAGCACCGAACTGGCCTGTCCCTTTCTTCACCGGGACCCCATACCTACCCAACACCATGTGCAAACCACTCCACGTCCTCGGCCTGTCGGGCAGCTTGCGCCGCCACTCCATCCACAACGCGTTGATGCTCAACGCGCAGCGCATGGCCGCGCCCGAGATGCGGGTCGTGATTCATGACCTCAGCGACCTGCCCTTGTTCAACCAGGACCTCGAGACGCCCGCGTTCCCCGACAGCGTCGCGCGCCTGCACCAGGCGGTCGCGCAGGCAGATGCCGTCTTGCTGTGCGTGCCGGAATACAACCACGGTCCCAGCGGGGTGATCAAGAACGCGCTGGACTGGATGTCCCGCCCAGCAGGTCGATCGACCGCCATGGGCAAGCCGGTGGCCATGCTGGGCGCCTCACCTGGCATTGGAAGCACCATCCGCGCCCAGATGTCGTTGCGGCCCACCCTCAACGTCATGGGCATGTTGCCGCTGACCGTCGCCGACTGCGTCATTCCCCACTCCGGGACGGCGTTCGACCCGCAGGGGCGCATCGTCGACCCCAGCGCCGAGGCGGCGCTCGGACGCACCCTGAAGGCATTCCAGGCCTGGATCGTAAGGCTGACGGCCATGGCACCGGCGTGATCCAGGCGGCATGCCGCCTCGGGCCTCAGCCGGCGGGCTGCCGTGTTTTTGCGAGTTGCACCAACCGGTCCCGGAAGGCGATGGTGGCCGGTGACATCGCGCGGCCGCGTTTCACATAGGCGTAATAGGAAGTGCGGCTGAACTGGTGTTGAAGCGGCAGCTTCTTGACCAGTCCGGACGCCAGATCCACGCCCAGTGGCCACCGAATCGCGACACAGGAGCATCTCCCTGAGCAACTGGTACGAATTCGACAGCAGCACCCGATTCGGCTGGTGAATGCCCAGCGCGTCGAGTGCGCTGTGCATCTTCTGCTGCTATCCGGAGGTCCGTCTCCATCGGCCCGGCCACCGGCGAGATCCTGGTGCGCGGACCCAACGTCTTCGTGGGCTACCTCAAACAGCCCGAGAAGACCGCCGAGACCTTCGACGCCGACGGCCGGTTGCACACCGGCGACGTGGGCACGGTGCATGCCGTTCAGCAACTGCGCCTCGCTGACCAAGTCGGCCGAGGCCCAGGAACTGATCCAGGCGGCACTCGACCGCGTCAACAAGAAGTTCGCCCGCGTCGAGCAGATCAAGAAATTCTGGCTGCTGGACACCCAGCTCAGCGCCGCGGACGAGGGACTCACCCCCACCATGAAACTCAAACTCAAACGCAAGCTCATCCAGCAAAAGCACGCCCCTCAGATCGAGACCATGTACCCCTGACGACAACCGCGCATCAAGCGCGGGAGGGACGGGTGCCGGTGCCTAGCCGCTGACCGTGACCTCGCTGAACTGCACAACGGGCGTGATGTCGGTGTAGTTGGTCGTATCGGCTTGAAACACCGCGGCATATGGCGCAAACCCCGCCTTGAACGACGCCATCGATTCGAAATAGATGTGGGCAACCGCCACATACGCGGGTGGACTGGCGCTCGTGGTGATCGGTTTGTCCATTTCATAGCGCAGACAGTGCGCACCCAGTTTGTCTTTCACCATGGGCAGGTGCACATTCTCATAGTAGGCATGGTCGAAACGTCCGCCTTGTCGATTCGGATACATCGCGCTGAATTTGATCATGTGAAAAGGTCGTGATGGGTCGGATGGACGCCTATTGTGTGCCGCACGCCTGGCGCAAAGACCAACATCGGTCACACCCGCCATGCATAGCGATATGAATCCCTAGCAATGGTAAAGAAGCTGCGAATCTGTTATGCGCAGCTCATGTCTTTTTCTCACACGGCGCCATCCATCAGGCACATCGCTTGGCAGCCTTCCTGTCCGTGTTTTCCATGTGTCGGCGATCGTTATCAGCAGCGCGCATAGCGTTGATGGAACAGCGCATTAGGCAGGCCATCGCGTCTTGGGCAGACTTTGAATCCGGATCGCGTATGTATGGGTTTCAGGCTACGCGGCAGAAGAGGTGCAATCCAATATTTGAAACTTCAATCGCACCATTATTAATTTTTTGGAGACAAGAGATGAAAACACACAAGCTTGCCTTGATGGCCGTGACCTCGTTGCTTTCTGTCCACGCGCAGGCCCAGTCCACCGTGACCATTGACGGCTCGGTCATGGGAACGGTGGTCAAAACGGAAGGATCCCGTCCCCAAATGGTCTCCATTGGACCAGCCAACCAGATTCGCTTCATCGGCTCCGAAGATCTGGGCGGTGGATTGAGAGCCCATTTTGTTCTGGCCGAACGTTTCAACCTGACCACCGGTGGCTTTGACGGTTATGTCGGCAACCGCCCACTGTTCCAAGGCGAATCCACCGTCGGACTCGCCGGCGCCTTTGGCTCCGTCCGCATGGGGCGCGCATTGAGCGCCACAGCGGGGCTGTGGAACGGCCAAAACGATCCGTGGCTCGCCACCGCGTACGCCAGCATGATGAATCTGACTGGACGTGTATCGGGCGCCGACTATCAGGTAGACCGAAATCAGAACGACGGCGCCGGGATTTCGCGCACCAGTGGCATCCACTACGTGAGCCCGAACTTCGGTGGCGTGACGATGTACGGCACGTTCGGCTTGCGACAGACGACGGGCTCCAACACCGACAACCGGAAGAACCTGACCAGCCTTTGGGCTCAATATTCGAGCGGTCCCATCGCTGGCGGCGTCGGATTTGAACAAAACCGCCAAGGTGACGACATCACCGCCGCCGCTGGCACTTACGATTTTGGCGTGGCAAAGATCGGCGCCGGTATCAGCCGGATTGACACCACAGTCAAACTCGGCAAAGCGTTCCAAGCCTGGAACGTCACCGCCATGGTGCCCGTTGGCGCGGTGACCTTGAAAGCCGGTATTGGCTCTGCACGACGCGAGGGTGCCGCCGTTGGCGAGATCGGCATCAAGGACACCAAGTTCGCGTTGGGAGCGTCGTACGCCTTCTCCAAACGAACCACTGCCGACATGGCCTGGGCGAAGAACAACACGAGCAACGGTCCGGATTCGCTCGAATTCTCCCTCCGCCACAGGTTCTGAGAACCGTGCTGTCCACACGATTGGTGTGGAGGGCCTTCCGCATTTCGGTTTTTGATTCCTCCAAGGGAATCTCTGATCCGACGGTGCTCGATTGTCTGGCCGTAGATTGGATTGGACGCCTGCCGGCGTCCTTTTTTCGGAAAACAAGTTGGCCGTCTGGATCAATCCTCTGTATATCCTGCATTCTGTTGTCTGGTTTCCTCCACCTGACGATCGCTCGAACTGTTCATCACGTGGCTGTAGATGAGCTGGTCTTGCAGGTAACAGGTGCAGGCCTGCGTCAGAAGGTTCGAGCGGTCGATGATGTAGACGTGTCCCCTGTTGTAGCGGATGAGTCCCAGTGCCTGCAGTTCCCCCGCCGCTTCGGTGACGCCGGCACGTCGAACGCCCAGCATCTCCGACAGGTCATCGTGTGTGAGCCACAGATCGGGTGATCGCATGCGGTCCTGGCTCATCAGCAGATAGCGCGACAGCCGCTGCTGCAGCGAGTGGAAGTGGCTGCAGATGGCTTGGGTGCCGAGCTGCCTCAGCTCCACGTACAGAAAGTGGCTGAGCAGGCTCAACAGGCCATCGCTGGTCCGTCCATGGGCGGCCAGGCGATCCGCATCGATTTGCCAAGCCTGGCCAGCGCCGGTGACCACGGCATCGAAAGCGGTGCTGAAAATGCCGAGGGCACAGGCGCCACCGTACACCCCTTCATAACCCGTGAGGCCCAGCACCAGTCGCTTGTCGCGGGTCTGTGGCGCCAGCAGCGAAATCATGCAGGTGGTGGGAAAGTAGGCGTGCCCAAGCGTCGCTCCACCCAGACCGAGCACGGCGGATGCACCCAGATCCACAAAAACAGCGTCGGCCAACAGGCGACGTCTGTCGGCCGGCCCCAATGCGGCCAGGAGCCTGTTGGCCAGGGATTGTTCGATACAAGCCTTCGCGTGCGGCACAACCGCCGCCCCACCATGGTGGCCCCAATCTGGCCGGCGCACTGTGTGCCGCCGCACTTAGACGGCCGGTGTGCCCGCCAGCACCGAGTGGGTCCGCTGGTAGAAGCCCAGTTCGTTGATGGTCACCATCCCGCGGTTGGTGGTGAACAGCTTTTCGATGGACGCCTGCTTGGCCGTGGCCTGCGTTCGCTGACCGCGCATGGCGGCCGCGTAGCCGAGGATGGCCCAGGGATAGGGATCGTAGCGGCCGTCTTCCCAGCCGGGTGACTTGGCGTTGAGGTAGGCCCATGCCGGGTCGAAGAAGCGCGACAGCTCGTTGATCCCGAAGACCTGTGCATAGACCTGGCAGCTGGTGCCTGGGTAAAAGGACGTGCCCGGTACCAGATCCGCATCGCTGGGCGTGAAGGCCTTGCCGGCGACGTTGTAGATCTGGTTGACGATGCCGGTGGCGGCGTTGGTGGCCAGCAGGTCGTAGTAGTTGGCTTCGGTGACTTCGGAGCGCTCGCGCAGCAGCCTGGCCAGGTCGCGCAGGCCACGGTAGCCCTCGCAGTTGTCCATCAGGTAGCCGATCGAGTTGGTTTCGCTGCGGGGGGCCTGGAAAACCGAGGTCAAGCCGCTGCGCTTGGCGGTCAGGGCGAGGTTGCGGTAGGCCACCTCCTTGATGCGTGCCTTGTTGGTCTCCCACCAGGTCCAGTTGCGGCTGGCCCGCACGTAACGCACGGCGAGCGACAGGAAGGTGGCGGCGTAGGCGTCGTCGGAGTCCGACAGCACCTTGGTGAAAACGGCCGTGTTGGCCCGTCCAAACGGGAAATTCACGTCGTCGATGGTCGCCGCCGGCGTGAGGTTCTTGAGGTAGAGGTCCAGGTAGACCCGGATATAGGTGTCCAGCTCGGCGGTGCTCAGGAACTGGACGATGGGCAACAGGCCCAGCTGCGTGAAGTACCAGTTCAGGCGGCCGTTGGGCGCGATTTCATAGCCGCCGGTGTAGGGGCCGGTGGGAATCCTCAGGGATTTGATTTCCTTCAACACGTCGATGCCACCGGTGCTGGGTGGGGGTGGCGGGCAGGTGGTTTGTGCCACGGCGTGTGTGCCTTGCAGCGTGGCCACCGAGAGGGCCGTTGACCGCCAGAGAAATTGTCGGCGTTGCATCTGTATTTCCTTGAACATGCGGGTGAGCGCGACGACCGCACCGGGATGGCCGATCCGTCCAGGGAAATTCTGTGAATGAGGGGTGTTGTTTCTCGTCCGGCGTACGTTGCCGTACGGACGGCCTCGCCGAAAGGGTGCATGACACGTGCGACGCCCGGCGCGGAAGCGCGCGTGGGCGCGCCTCCATCACGCCCGTGGGGGCGTAAGCATTTGCAAGTTCTGGCAGCGCTTGTGTGAACGCGCGCCTGTCCCCTTGCCTAGGCCAGAGCCGTGGCGTGAGGTGTCAGGGTGTCAACCGCCGCGCGCAAGCCGGCGGGGGCGCGCCTCAAAGGCCGAGGTGGTGGGCGTAGTTGGCGCCGTCGGCCCGGTAGCAGGCGCAGGCGGTGGCTTCGAGCCCGGGCCGGTCGATGACCCTCAGGGCCTCGCCCCGCAGGTCGATCAGCCCACGGCGCCGCAGATCCGCGATGGTCGCTGTCACACCGCTTGGTTGCAGGCCCAGCATGTAGGCGAGAAACGCCGGCGTCACGGGAAACAACGCGGCCCGGGCACGGTCCTGGCTCATCAGCAGCCAGCGGGCCAGGCGTGCGCTGGGGGCGTGGCGAAACAAGCAGGTGGTTGACGTGGCCAATTGGGCGGTGGTGACGCCCAGGTAGCGTTGGAGTGTGGTGCGCAAAACGGCACTGGCCGCCATTTCAGCAGACAGGGCCTCGCTGCCGATGCGCAGGGCGCTGCCGGCTCCCTGCACCAGCACATGGAACGGCGCGTGCGCGACGCCGAGCGACAGCTCCGCACCGAGCATGCCCTCGCGACCGACCATGCCGACTTCCAGCTTCGGGCATGGCGTTACCTCCATGACCAGGGACAGGAAACCACTGAGCGGGAAGTAGGCGTACCGCATCGCAGATCCTGGTTCGCAGAGGACCTCGGACAGCTGCCATCCCACGGGCTCGCATGCGGCCACCAGACGGCGCCCATCGCTGGCGGGCAGCCGGCGGATCAGTTGGTTGTCGATCGGTCGGATGGTGGTGCTCCAGAAATTCCTGCAGGTTCCTCCAGTGTAGGGAGGGCCGAGCTGGCCAGACTGTGCGCCAGCGCACGCTTAGCGGAAAGCCGTGCTGTGTTCCTGGGCGCACAGACCGACGTGGTCATCACCGATACAACCGAAAGGCCAATCAGCCAACAACCACCGGGTGCCACTCATGAAACATGCTTTCCTACCCTGTCCTCAGACCGCCCTCGTCGCCGCCTGCTGCCTGGCGCTGTCGCCGCTGACGTGGTCGGGGCCGGTGCCGGCGGCTCGCACCAGGGTGAACACCTTGCCCGCGCAGGCGCAAGCCCACACGGCCTGCCGGACCTGGGACGAGGAGAACACGCTGAAGCAGCGGGACGTGCGCCTGCTGGGCAGCGCGCATGCCGAACAACATGCCCACGCGCGGCTGAACCAGTGTGAAGTCGAGCGTGGCAGACGCGAGGTGCCCGCGGCCGCCTGGGTGGAGGACGCCGAAGCCACCGTGAAGGAGGACAAGGCGGCGGCGGCCCGCGTGCACCAACATGTCCAACGGGAACGCCAGCAGGCGCAGAAAGCGACCGGCACCGATGCCCAGGCCTTGGCCTTGGCAGTGGCGCCCCCAGAACTGAGCTTGGGCCGCTGGAGCGCCCCGTTCGTCATCCCCGTGGTCGGCGTGACGGCCGTGCTCATGCACACCGGCCAGGTCTTGTTCTGGTCCTATGACCCGGTGGATTTCCACAACCCGCTGAACGCCAAGAACGGCGTGGCCTATGTGTGGAATCCGGTCACCCGGCTGGGACGCAACATCCCCCCGCCCGAGAACATCTGGTGCGGCGGACAGACCATCCTGGCCGACGGCCGTGTGTTCGTTTCCGGCGGCAACCTGCGCTACCCCGATCCGAGCCTGTCCACGCTGGGCAGCTGGCAAGGCACGCTGACCCAGTACACCTTCAACCCCTACACCGAGACTTGGGCGCGCCAGCCGGACATGTCGCGTGGGCGTTGGTACCCCACGGTGACCCAGCTGGCGGACAACCGTGTGGTGGTCACCAGCGGCATCGACGAGACGGGCAGCAACGCCATCAACAACGATGTCGAGATCTTCACGCCCGACCCCCACATGGACGGCATCGGTCGCATGCAGTTGGTGGGCACACACAACGCCTCGGGCCTGTACCCGCAGCAGTTTCTGCTGCCCTCGGGCAAGGTGCTGGAAGCCGGCCCCGACGCCGAAAGCAGCTACACCTTCGACCCCGCTTCCAGCGTCTGGTCCGCGGTGCCCGGCATGCGCAGCGACCACTACTACCTGGGCAATGGCGTGCTCTACACCGATGCCTCGCAAACACCCACCCGGCAGGTCATCATGGTGGCGGGCGGGCACGACGAAACCCGGGCGCTGGCGAACAACGAATGGCTGGACGGCCACCGACCTGCCAGCGGCTGGGCGCCGTTCCCTCAATGGAACCGGCCACGGCACAACGCCAACACGGTGATCCTGGCCGACGGCGCGATGCTGACGGTGGGCGGCAACCGCGGGCTCTACGGCTACGAGGAAGCGGAGCTGAGCACCGAGCTGTATTCGACGGCGACCGGCGACGTCACCGGCAGTTGGCAAATGGTCGCCCCCCATGCGATCCAGGCCGCCTACCATTCCTCTGCCATCCTGTTGCCCGACGCCACCGTGCTGGTGTCGCAAGACGACATGGACCCCACTGCGGCAGCAGCCTTCCAGCACAAGGCGCAGGTCTACTCGCCGCCCTACCTGTTCAGGGGACCACAGCCGGTGATCACCAGCGCCCCCGCAAGCGCACGCCTGGGGCAAACCTTCGCCGTCGGCACCGACCGTGTCGGCATGGTGTCGGCGATGCTCGTCGCGCCAGGCGCCACTACCCATGGCAACGACATGCACCAACGCGCCATCAAGCTCAAGGTGCAGGTGCTTGCCAACGGCCTGAGCGTGACCTTGCCCACGTCGGCCAGCCTGGTCCCGCCCGGCCACTACATGCTGTTCGTGCTGGACAGCGCCGGTATTCCGTCGGTGGCCAGGTTCGTGCACGTGAGCTGAGCGCCCGCCCTTGTGCATCCCAGCGCACAGACCCGATACCCCGGCCATCCCTATGCTGCAACTCCCGCACAGGCTGGCCGCCCAACGCGCCAGCCCTGCCAACGCACCGAGGACGTGGACATGTTCATGCACAAAGAGAAACCGGCCCGCCACCCCGTGGCCCCGGGTCAGGGCCCCGAGGCCAGCGGGCCACGCCTGTTCAGCGCCAGCGCGCTCAGTGGCCACGAGGTCTACAACCGGCGCGGCGAGGATCTGGGCGATGTGAGGGAACTCATGATCGACATGGACAGCGGCCGCGTCGCCTATGCGGTGCTGTCCTTCGGCGGTTTCCTGAGCCTGGGCGACAAGCGCTTCGCCGTGCCCTGGGCGGCGCTGAGCCTGGACAAGACAAAGAACCGCTTCGTGCTGAACGTGGAGCAGGACAGCCTCCTGCACGCGCCGGCGTTCGACAGCGACCACTGGCCCGACATGGCGGATGCCGCCTGGGCCAAGGCCGTGGGCGAGTACTACGGCATCCGCCACCTGGGCACGGCCCGGGGCTAGTCACGTCATCCACCCTGCCCATTTTTTCCACACCCCAAGGTATCGTCATGAAAACCACCTTCACATCCCGCGCCGCGCTGCTGGCCAGCGCCTTCCTGTGCGCACCGCTGCTGGTGCTCGCCGCCGTGCCCACCCAAGCCGAATACACCGCCTCCAAGACCGCCATCGGCGCGAGCTACAAGACCGCCAAGGCCGCCTGCGGCAGCCTCAAGGCCCACCCCAAGAATGTGTGCATCGAAGAGGCGAAAGCCAAGGAAAAGAACGAGCGCGCCGAGTTGGAGTTCAGCCACACCGGCAAGGCCGCCGATGGCACCCAGGTGAAGATCGTGCGGGCCGAGGGCGCCTACAACGTGGCCAAGGAGCGCTGTGACGCCTTCCGCGGCAACGACAAGGACGTCTGCGTCAAGGAGGCCAAGTCGGTGCGCGTGGCAGCGCTCGCCGATGCCAAGGTCGCCCAGGCCACGGCCGGTGCACGCGCCGACGCCAAGGAAGATGTGCGGGAAGCCCAGTACAAGGTCGAAGTCGAGAAATGCGACACCCAGACCGGCGACGGCAAGACCGCGTGCATCAAGGCCGCCAAGGCCATCCACGGCAAGCCCTGAGCGCTCGCAGCCCCGGCGTTCCCGTCAGGGCTTGGGCAGGCGTGTGGTCCAGGCCTTGGCGGCAAAGGCCCAGGCCAGGCGCGATGCGTCCGGGCCGAGGCTGTCGCTGAAGGCCTGACCGGCGGCGCCACCACTCCAGGCGTGGCCCAGCCGGTCCACCGCCACCTGTTGCGCCACCAGATGGGCACCGCGCCGGTAATCGGTGACGGTCATGGCATGGCGCTTGCCACGTTGCAGCTGGCGAGATGACCGGGCCACGGCGCCGCCGGCCTCGGCCCACAGGTGTGCCGCGGCAACGCCGTTGCGGGGCGACACCACGCCGTCGGCGGCACCGTGGACGACCAGCAGGGGCGGCCAGGCCGCCTGGACCATGGCGGCGCTGGGGGTGCGTCGACCGCGCATCGCACCCATGGCCGAGACGCTGGAATGTGCCGTGCCGGGCGGGATGCCCGAGTGCATCACCACGGCGCTGAAACGCTCGGGGTGGCGTGTGGCCAGCAAGGCCGCCATGCTCGCGCCGGCCGAGAAGCCCACCAGCACCACCCGCTCCCGATCCACCGGGCTCAGCGCACAAGCCATGTCGATGGCTTTCAGGATCAGCTGCGCTTCACCATAGGCACGGCCCGAGTCGGTCTCGAACCAGTTCCAGCAACCTTGCAGGTTGGCCAACCGGTCCTGCTCGGGGTAGAGCACGATGAAACCTTTGCTGGCGGCCAGGGTGTTCATGCGCGTGCTGCTGGCGAAGGCCTTGGCGTCCTGCCCGCAGCCGTGCAGCATCACCAGCAGCGGCACACGCTCCCCGCCACCGGGCAGGGCCGACGGTCGGAACAACCTGTAGGCTCGCGCCCCCTGGGGGCCGATGGCGACCCCCGGCAGCCAGAGCCCGGCACCCGCCGGCGGGCGCAAACGGCGGACGCCGGCCGCGATCGCGCGTTGGGTCGCGCCACGGCTGGCACGCACGGCCGGGGCGAGCGCGGCCTTGAGGCTGCGCTGGAACAGGCGCGTCCAGCCCGCGGTGGAGGAACGGCGTCGCGACAAGGGGGCGGGTCCTCAACCGGCGCTGCGCCGCGCCGGTGTGTGGTCGGGTTCCGGCCACGGGGCAGGGCGGGTGTCGACATGGATCATGGTGTGTCCTTGTGTGGTGTCTGAGATTCAGATGGATCTGGTCCGATGCTGCCGCACCCTGCGGCTCAAGCAAACGCGGGCTATCGCGTGGGTTCTTGTGTGCGCTTTCGCACAGACGCTCGGGCACAGCCGGTCACACTCGCGCTTATGCCATTGCAGCGACCTTGCGGTTTGCATGGGCGCCTGCGCGATGTGCATTCTTGTGATCGAGTCCGCCATGCGCCACTTGCTTCTTGCCTTGCCTCTCCTGCTGGTCGCGGCGCCCGCGACGCAGGCCCAGGTTTCCGTCAGCATCGGCATCAACCTGCCGGTCTACCCCGAGTTCCAGCGCGTGCCCGGCTACCCGGTCTACTATGCGCCCAACGCCCCAGGCAACTACTTTTTCTACGATGGCCTGTACTGGGTGTTTCAGTCCGACAACTGGTATTCCAGCGACTGGTACAACGGCCCCTGGCAACAGGTCGGCCCCGATCTCGTGCCGCTGTTCGTGCTGCGCGTGCCGGTGCGCTACTACCGCCAGGCACCCAGCTATTTTGGTCAGTGGCGGGCCGATGCGCCACCGCGCTGGGGCGAACACTGGGGTCGCGACTGGGAGCAGCGCCGTTCGGGCTGGGACCGCTGGGACCGGCAGGCCATGCCGGCACCGGCGCCGTTGCCCAGCTACCAGGGCCGCTACCCACAGAGCCGCTACCCGCAAGCCTTCGATCAGCAACGCGCCATCCGATCCGAGAACTACCGCTACCGTCCGCGCGAGCCGGTGACCCGCGAGCTGTACCAGGCCCCGGCGGCGCAGCGACCACAGGGCGTCGGTCCGCCCGAACGGGGACACGACATGGCCCGTCCCCAGCCCGGTGAGCGCGGTCGGGGGCCCGCACAACGCGAAGGTCGGCGGGACGAGCGCGACAACCGCCAGGGCGACCGCGACGACCGTCGGCCAGCCCGTGACGACGACAGCCGTGGCACCCAGTGAGGGGTGGGGTGGCCAGTGAGGGAACGGCTGCCGGGGCCGCGGGCCCCGGTCCGATGGCGGTGTTGGCGCTGGCACCTGACCTGGGAGGGATGATCAGAAGCGACCGGTCACCACCAGGATGAGGACCACGACGACGAACAGACCGAGCAGACCGCTGGGGCCATAACCCCAACTGCGGCTGTGCGGCCAGGTCGGAACAACGCCGATCAGCATCAGGATCAGCAGGATCAGAAGAATGGTGCCTAGGCTCATGGTGTGCTCCAGTGGGTGGTGACACGCGGCCTGTGTGCGCCGCATGACCCATGGTGCGTGTGTGGGAACGGGCCGTCTGTTCGTCAGCGCACCATGGCGGCGTGTGTCTCTCAGGGGCGCTCGCGCAGGGTCATGTCGATCTTCCATACCGCGACAAAAAGCGCCGCGATGGCGGGACCCAGCACCAGGCCGTTGATACCGAAGGTGACCAGGCCGCCCAGCGTGGCCACCATCACCAGGTAGTCCGGCAGGCGCGTGTCCTTGCCCACGAGCATGGGGCGCAGCAGGTTGTCGATCAGACCGATCACCAACAATCCGTAGGCCATCAGCGCCAGACCCTGCCAGAGAGCGCCATTGGCGATCAGGAACAGGGCCATGGGCAACCACACCAATCCCGATCCCACCACCGGCAGCAGCGCCAGCAGCGCCATCAGCACGGCCCACAGCAGGCTGGCGTCGATGCCCAGGGCCCAGAAGGCCAGGCCCCCCAAGGCGCCTTGCACCATGGCCACCATCAAGTGGCCTTTCACGGTGGCCCGCAGCACCGTGGCGAAGATCCGGAACAGCTCGCGCTTGTGCACCATGTGCAGGGGCAGGGCATCGCGCAGCGTGTGGGCGATGTCATTGCCGTCGCGGATCATGAAGAAGGCTAGGTACAGCGTGATGAACAGCTTGGCAATGAAGTTGAACATGTCCTGCCCGACATCCACCGCCACCAGGGCCACCGACTGCACCCCCTGCGAGACACTGGCGTTGACGCGCCGCTGTATGGCGTTGAAGCTGGTCAGGCCAAAGCGATCCAGCAGGGCGCCAACCCAGGCGGGCAGCGCATCGAACAGCCGGTGCAGGTAGGCCGCTGGGTTCCATTCGCCCGACTGCAGGCGTTCGAACACGCCGACGGCCTCGCGCGTCAAGGCCAGGGCCAGCAGCGTCAGCGGCAGCACCACCAGCAGCACCACGCCGGCCAGGGTCAACAGCGCGGCCAGCGTGCGCCTCTGGTCGGTCCAGCGCAGCGCGTGCCGGAATGCCGGCGCGAACACCAGCGCGATGATCAGCCCCCATAGGATGGGACTGAGAAAGGGCGTGAGGATGGTGGCGAAGGCCAGTGTCACCACGAACAGCAACAGCACGAGCAGCTTGTGGGTGTCCCTGGCCACCGGCGGGGCGGTGGTGGGTTCGCCGGGGCTCCCCGGCGTCGGCGGGCGGTTGTCGTCAGGGCTGTCCATGGGGGCGGGGCGGAAGGATCTGGCAGTATGCGGCCAACGTCCACGGCCGTCGGTGCGCTGTCGAACACACCGGGCCTGCATGTGTGCCATGGCGCACCGACAATACGCTGGACGGGCGCTACACCTCAGGCATGAAACGCTCGCATCTCCTGCCTCTGGTTCGATGCCTGGCCTGCTGCACAGGGTTAGCCCTGGGTGGCTGCAGTGCGCTGCTGCCCACCTCCCGGACCGAGGTGGTGTCCCGCTGGCTCAGCTACGAGGACGGTCTGCGCGCGCTGGCCACTCTCACCCCTTACGTCGCCACGCGCCAGGACGTGCACCTCCAGGGCCTCGACCCGCACGTCAACCCGGGCATCACCGTGCTGCATTTCGCCGATGTGCTGCAGCGATTTTCGGCCGCCGCGCTGATACGGCCACAGGACGTGGACCCGGGCATCAGCGACTGCCTGGGCGCGGGCCAGCGCTGCAGCGCGTACGCGGTGGTGGTGCAGAAGATCGAACGCCAGCGCGTGGGCAACTTCTGGGTCGATTCGCTGAACTTCCGGCGCCAGACCGTCAGCCGTGGCTGGCGCGTCGAGGCGCTGCTGGTTTTTGTCGACGACCGGTTGGTCTACGAGCTGGTGGGCGGTCAGCCCACCATCTACAGCGAGGAAGAACAGCGCAACCCGTTGGGTCCCCTGCAGGGCTGGGGCAGCGAATCCTGGCGCGCCCTGCGTTGAACGGCCTCACAGGGGCACCACAAAACAGCTTTGTCTGGGCAGCACCGTCCAGCGCAAGGATTCGCCCACACCCAGCAAACGCGCCTGCGGATCACCACAGGCCGCCAGCGCCTGCGCGGCGTCACCCCGCACCAGCACGAAGCGCATGCGCCGCTCTCCGCGCCGCAGCGTCAGCTCCGCCTTGGTCCAATGCAAAGGCAGGCAGGGCGTGAGGTGCAGTTCCTGTGCCTGCAGCCGCAGGCCCAGGATGGACTCGATGGCGGCGCGGTGCAGCCAGCCCGCGGCACCGGTGTACCAGCTCCAGCCGCCGCGTCCCGTGTAGGGCGGCTGGCTGTAGACGTCGGCCGCCACCGCGTAAGGCTCCAGTCCATAGGCGGTCCCCCAGCGCGGGTGGCCGGCCCGGTGCGCCGGGCTCAGCCAGGTGAAATCCCGGTAGGGCAGGTCCTGGGCGGGGATGTCGCCCGGCTGGCGGCGCGCCAGCACGGCCGACGCCATCAAGGCCCACACGGCGGCATGGGTGTACTGGCCGCCGTTTTCGCGCACGCCCGGCGGGTAGGCCTGGATGTAGCCTGCGCCGGGGCTGGACAGCGCCAGCGGAGGCGCCAGCAACTGCAACAGTCCGTTCTCGGGGTCGGCCAGATGCGTCTCCACCGCCGCCATGGCCTGACGCTGGCGCGTGTACCAGGGTTCCGGCGCGTCCGCATCGCCCAGCACCGACCACGCCTGCGCGATCAGGTCGATGCGGGCCTCGGCCTGCGCGTGCGAACCCAGCGGACTGCCATCGTCGAAGAAGGCGCGCTGGTACCACTGGCCGTCCCAGGCCGGGCCTTGCAGGGCCTGCTGCCAGCCCTGGCGAGCGGCTTCCCATCGTGCGGCGCGCGCCGGATCGCCACGCTGGCGGGCCAGCGGTGCCCAGTCGGCCACGATGGCGCACAGGAACCAGGCCAGCCAGACCGACTCGCCCCGCCCCAGGTGGCCGACGCGGTTCATGCCATCGTTCCAGTCGCCGCCCCCCATCAAGGGCAGTCCGTGGCGGCCCACGCGCAGGCTGTGGTCCAGGCTGCGGGCGGCGTGTTCGTAGACGCTGGCCGACACGGTGCTGGCGCGCGGTGCTTCGTAGGCGTCCTCGGCCCCCGGGGGGATGGCGCTGCCTTCCAGAAAGGGCACGCGCTGCTCCAGCACGGCCAGGTCGCCGGTGCCGCGCAGGTAGTGTGCGCAGGCGAAAGGCAGCCACAGCAGGTCGTCTGAAAAATGCGTGCGCACACCGGCGCCGCCGGGTGCGTGCCACCAGTGCTGGACGTCGCCGGCCTCGAACTGGCGCGAAGCGCACAACACGATCTGCGCCCGCAGCAGCTCCGGCGCCGCCCACACCAGGGCCATGCCGTCCTGCAGCTGGTCGCGGTAGCCGGTCGCGCCTCCGGCCTGGTAGAAGGCGGCCTTGGCCCACAGACGCGAGGACACGGTCTGGTAGAGCAGCCAGCGGTTGACCAGCACGTTGAACAGCGGGTCGGGCGTGTGCACCTGGGTGGCGCCGAGCAGGGCGTCCCAGCGCACCAGGCTGGCATGCTCGCGCTCGGTCGCTGGGCGGGCCGTGGCCTGTCGCGCCAGCGCCCGGGCGGCGTCGGCGCTGTCGGCATAACCCAGCAGGAACACCTGTTCGGCGCGGGCGCCTGGACGCAGCGTGATCAGGCGCGAGATGGCGGCACAGGGGTCCAGGCCAGCACCGTCGCGCCGGCCCAGGCGGCGCGGCAGCACCAACCGGCCGCGCGCATCAAAGAAGGCCGCGCGGTCGGTGGTCCAGTCCTGGCCTTCGCTGCGGCGCTCCTGGCCGACGGGGCCGCCCTGGCCTTCGCAGAAGAAGGCGGTGCCCCCTCCAAAGCCGCCCGCGCGGTCGGTCTGGGTGCAGAGCAGCGCCCACAGGCCATCGTCGGGGGGCGGTGCATGGCAAGCGGTGGTCAGCAGCGTGGCCCGGTCGCGCCGCTTTTCACCCAGTTGCCACTCCACCATGCCCACCAGGCGCAGGTGGGCCTTGTGGCTGCCGTGGTTGTGCAGTTGCACCCGCAGCTGCTTCACCGCGGTGTCGGGGTCCACGCACCAGCTCAGCGTGGTCGATACCGGGCCACGCCGGTGCGTGATGCGGGTCACGCCTTGCGCGTGTTCCACGCGGCTGGGGTTGTGGTCGTCGCCCCAGGCCGAGGGCGTGAGACCCCAGGTCTCGCCGCTGCGGCGGTCCTGCAGCAGCCACCATTCGGCCGGTGGGTCGGCCACCGGGTCGTTGGCCCAGGCGGTGAGCTGGTTCAGGCGGCTGTTGCCGGCCCAGGTGTTGCCGCCACCGCTTTCGGTGACGATGCAGCCGAAGCCGGGGTTGGCCAACACGTTGATCCAGGGACGCATGGTGCGTTGCCCGCGACCGACCTCGAAGCCGAAGGCGCCGCTGCGGCCATCGAACTGACCTTCGGCCACGGTGGCGCGCTCGCTGTGCAGGTACACCGGCACCGGTGCCGGAGGGCTGCCGCGCCACGGGCGGGCCATGGGGGTTTGATGGCGCTCGCACCAGGCCCTGACCTGGTGCATCAACGGGCGACCGTCGGCGTGCAGTTGCACCCGCGCCAGGGCGTTCAGGGTATCTATCTGTCCGGCCGAGAGGCTGTCGTGGTGCAGCACGTGCAGGCCGGTCACCGGCGGGCCGGGGCGCTGGGCGATGTCGGCCTGGTGCTGCTCGCTCATCTGCGTGCAGGCCTGCTGCAGCGGCATGTGGTAGGAGTGTGTTTCGCGGCTGAGCACCACCAGATCGCAGGCCACGCCCGCGCGCGACCAGGCGCGCAGCAACAGCGCCATGAGACGCAGCAGCGGCAAGCCCTGGGCCGGTCCGGTGTGCAGCAGCAGCAGAGGGCGGTCGCCCGAGAGTCCCAATGGCCACAGCAGGCGGCGGTCGACCCACAGGGGCGTGGTCGGCCCCTGCCCGCGCGCCCCGTCCACCTGGGGCAGGGTCAGCACCAGGGCGGTGGTCAGGGCCTGCTGCGCGGGCAGGTATTCGGGGTGGATCTGGGTGGTGCTGGCCTGTATGCCGGCCAGCGTGGCCGACATGGTGGACGCGCGCTCCACATGGCTGGGCTGGCGGTACTTGTCGACGACGGCCGACAGGGTGGCCTCGTCCACGCTCGCGGCGGTGCCGAAGGTCACGCAAGCCTGGGCACCCGGGGCCAGGCGCAGCACCACCCCCAGCACCGCCACGGGATCGAGCCCGGTGGCCAGCGCGCCGGAGGTGACGGGCACCGGTTCGAGCTGCCCCAGCGGGTGGCTGGGTGGGCGGTGGCGACCCAGCCAGCGCTGGCGGTCGGTCTGGCTCACCAGGCCCAGCACCTCGCCCTGGGCCTCGGCCACGAAGTGCGCGGCGCTCAGGGCGCGCTCGGTCGGCAGGCGTGGCGTGCGGGTCAGGCGCAGCGCGTCCTGGTCACTGTGCCACTCGGCCTTCACGAACAGGCTGGAGAACGCCGGGTGGGCTTCATCGGCCTCGTGGCTGGTCAGGGTGATGTCCAGCGCCGAGATCAGTTCCAGCTCCATGCCGTGCGGGCCCAGGTTGGTCAGCACCACCTTGCGCAGCTCGATGTCGTCCTCGGGACTGACCCACACGGTGGTGTGGGCACGCAGGTCGGGCCAGGTCGCTGTGAAGCCCACCCGGTCGACGCCGAGCCGGCATTGGTAGACGGCCTGGGCGTCCGGCGCCGGGTGGCTGGTCAGCGACACCGGCACGCCACGCCGCCCCCGGCGCAGGTAGATGAAACTGCCGCGGGCATCACGCAGCGCATCGTCGCGCCAGCGGCCGATGCCGGTCTGGCCGAGGCGGCTCCAGCCCGCGCCGTTGGGGCGCAGGGTGACGCTGTAGTGGCCATTGGACATCAGCTGGGTGGGCTCCAGCGCCTGGGCGCCGGGCACCAGCAGGCGCACCGGCTCGGGCGCGCGGTGCTGCAAGGCCTTCAGGGGCAGGCGTGGCAGCGGTGGCGGCGCGGGCAGCTCGCGGGGCGCGCGTTCGTGCAACAGCGGTCCCATGGCCTCGATCCGTGGATGGGCGGCGCCCCAGCGCTGCACCACGCCGTCCAGCAACACGTTGGTCAGCGCGACGATGGTCATGCCCTGGTGGTGGGCCATGTAGGTGCAGACCGGCGTGTGCCGCGTGCCCTGGGTCTGGCGCGACGGGCTGAAGTCCAAGGCCTCGATGAAACCGTAGCGCCCACGCGCCGCCAGCGCGGCCAGCGTGCGCAGGTTGTGGCAGGCCGCGCGCGCGTCGACCATGGCCGCCAGCGCGGTGGCGTAGGGCGCCACCACGTGTTCGGCTGGCGGCGTACGCCGCAGCGCCAGGCGCGGCACGCCCTGAGGGGCGTACTGGTAGGCCAGGGTGTGGTCGCGACCGGCGTAGGCGCATTCCGACACGCCCCAGGGCAGGGCGTGGGCACGCGCGTAGGCGATCTGCTCCCGCAGCGCCGACGCGCCGGCGGTTTGCAGCGCGCTGCCTTCGGGTGGCGCCATCACCAAGGTGGGCATGAGGTACTCGAACATGGAACCCGACCACGAGCGCAACACGGCATGGCGGCCGCTGGCGAAGAAGGGCCGGCCCAGCGCCGTCCAGTGGCGCACCGGCAGATCGCCCTTGGCGATGGCCAGCAGGCTGGTGAGGTGGGACTCGGACGCCAGCAGGTCGTAAAAGCTGGTGTCCAGCTGCTGTTCCTCGACCCGGTAGCCGATGTGCAGCAAGTGGCGTTGCGGGTGGTAGAGGAAACGGAAGTCGCTGGCCCAGGCCAGTTGTTCCAGGGCCTTGGCCACGCTGCGCAGCCTGCCGCCGGCCAGGGCGTCGCCGGCCGGACCGCTGGCGTGGTGGTCGCGCCCGGCCGAACGCAGCAACGCCAGGTGGTCGGCCAGCAGCGCATGCAGCTGCTCGCGTTCGGTGGGTGGGTGGGCCAGGGCCGCCGGTCCTGGCGCAGGGAACAGGCCCTCCAGCGCCAATGCCGCGTCGTCCAGCCAGGTGTCCCAGGCCCCGGTGTCGCCGGCCTCGGCCGGGTCGGCCTGCAGCAGCGTGTGCAGCACGCCTGGCATGGGTCGCTCTGGCAGCAGGCTGAGCCACAGCGCCCGGTGGGCTTGCAGGCGGGCCAGCGAGCCGCGCCGCGCCCGCGTGGCCGCCGCCGGGTCGTGGGGTCGCGCGGCCAGCGCACGGCAGGCCTGGGCCACCGCCAGCAGGTGGGCCGACAGGTTGCCGCTGTCCACGGTGGACACGTAGCGCGGCAGCAGCGGCAACAGGGTCTGGGTGTCGTACCAGTTGAGGAAGTGGCCCCGGTGGCGCTCCATTTGTCCCAGGGTGTCCAGCGTGGCCTGCAGCCGCTCCAGCAGTTCCTGGGTACCGATCCAGCCCTGCTGCCGTGCACAGGCCGTGCTCAACAGGTAGAGGCCGATGTTGGTGGGCGAGGTGCGGTGCGCCACGACCTCCAGCGGCGCGGTCTGCAGGTTGTCGGGTGGCAGGTGGTGGTTGCCGGCGTCGACGCAGCGTTCGAACAGGCGCCAGGTGTCGCGGGCGACGCCCTGCAGAAAGGCGGCGTCGGCGGGAGGGAGCCCACGCCGCTGCCACCAGGCCCAGGGGCGGTTGCTCAGCCACACCAGCCAGGGCGCAGCGGCCCACAGGGCCAGCAAGGCCAACGCGAGCGTGCCGGGTGGCGGTCGCAGCAGCCCCAGGCCACCCAGCAGCAACAGCGCCAGCAATGGACCGAACCGGTGCCGCCACAGCGTGGCGCCCAGCCCCTGGCCCAGGGCGGCCTGGGCGGCATCGGCGGTGGTCCAGGCCAGCAGTTGGCGGCGGCTCACGCGCAGACGGTGCAAGGTGCGCAGCACCGCGTCCAGCGCCAGCAGGGCCTGCTGGGGCAGCAGGGCCAGGTGCCACAGCGCGGCGGCCCCGGTGCGCAGCAGGTCCATGGCGGTGGCGTGCACGAAGCGGCTATTCACCAGACTCCAGTGGGCCGGTATGCCAGCGGCCAGCGCGCCGATCAGCGGACCACCCGCGTAGGCGGCCAGGGTCAGCGTCAGCGCGGCGGCCAGCGACAGACCCTGCCCCGCCATGGCGAGCACGATCAGCCCCAGACAGGCCGGTGCCACCAGCGAACGGCGCAGGTTGTCGAACAGCTTCCAGCGGTTGATGGCGCCCAGTGCCCACCGGGGGTCGTGCAGCACAAAGGACAGCAGCTGCCAGTCGCCCCGCGTCCAGCGGTGCAGGCGGGATGCGGCGGCATCCGCGTGCGACGGATCGGCCTCGATCAGCGTCACGTCGCTCACCACCGCGCAGCGCACCAGCGCGCCTTCAAGCAGGTCGTGGCTCAGCACCTGTTCGACCGGCAGGCGCCCGCCCAGCACCGCCTGCAGCGTGGCCACATGCAGCAGACCCTTGCCAGTGAAGCTGCCCTCGTCGAACACGTCCTGGTAGACGTCCGAGGACATGGCGCTGTAAGGGTCCAGGCCCTGCTGGCCGGCGAACAGCCACTGCCATGGCGTGGGCCGGCCGTGTGTCGGCAAGGGCGCCACCACACGCGGCTGCAGGATGCCGTAGCCCTGCAACACGCGCCGACCGTCAGGCGCGAGCTGGGGGCGGTTCTGTGGGTGTTCGGCCACACCCACCAGCACACGCAGCCGGCCGGGCGGCAGCTCGGTGTCGCTGTCCAGCGTCAGCAGGTAGCAGGTGCCCGTGGCCATGCGCGAGAGCGGACCGAAATCGAAAAAGGGACCCGGCGTGCCGGTGGCCAGTGCCGCCACCAGCTGTTCAAGCTTGCCACGCTTGCGCTCCCAGCCCATCCAGCGGTCCTGCGTCGCGCTGTGGCAGCGCGGCCGGTGCAGCAGCAGGAAACGCGGCGGCTGGCCGGGCGCGGTCGGGTGGCTGGTGTTGAGCGCCTGCAGCGCCTGTGCGGCGTGTGCCAGCAGCGCGTCGTCACCGGGCTGGTGGGCGCTGTCGGCGTCGCACCAGTCGCTGAGCAGCGCGAACTGTGCGTGCACTTCGGTGTTGGCCAGATGGTGTTGCAGCAGGCGGTGCGCCAGGGCGTCGATGGCACGGGGGTGGCTCAGCAGCGCGGGCACCACCACCAGGGTCTGCGCCGAAGGCGGGATGCCGTCGACCAGCCGCAGGCGCGACAGGTGGGCCGGAGGGGTGGCTTCGCTGATGAGGCGGTTGACCAGGGCCACCACGGCCTCGGACGCCGGCAGCCACATCAGCAGCAGCGCCAGTGCCAGGGCCATGCGCTGGCCCCAGCCGCCGGTGGGAACGGTCGCGTGGGCCGTGAGTTGCCACACCAGCAGCAGGGTGCCCAGCAGCAGGGTGCCGAAATAGGCCTGGGCGCGGGTGATGCGGGCCTGGTCGCGCCAAGCCTGGGGCCACAGATGCCGGACACCCAACTGCCGTTCCAGCGCCGGCCGGCCCGGCCCAACCAGCCAGTGGCTGGCCAGGGCTGACGGCCCGCCGGTGCGCGACATGGCGTCCAGCAGCGCCTGCGCCACCTCCGATTCGGCCTGCCGGCTCGCCGCCGACAGCCGCTCGATCGCGTGCAGGGTCTTGTTGCGGGTGGCCTCGTCCTCTGCGGCGAACACCGGCGAGGCCAGCATGACGCGCATCACGCGGCTGGTCTGTGACACGAGGTCGGGCCAATCGGCGGCACCGATGAGACGCAAGGCCGTCACCGCGTTGCCCATGCTCAGGTGGTCCGCCACCTGGTCGATGTGCTGCTGGGCCTGCAGGGCCCCCGGGTCGGGCACCTCGCTCGCCAGCCAGTGCCGCAGCTGCGTGAGCGTGCTGGTCGGCTCGGCGCTGCCGTGGGTACCAAGCTGCAACATCAGCTGGACCACGAACACCTGGCCCACGCCTCGCTGCGTCATCAACTGGCGCATGGCCAGCACACTGGCCACGGTGAGCCGGTCCAGGCGGCTGGCGCTGAGGGCGGCCAGCTCGCGCGCGGCCTTGTGGCTCGCGATGCGGTCGGCCAGACGGCGCAGGTTCTCGATCAGCACCACCCGCAACGTGGTGGGCAGCGCCCAGAGTTCGCCCTGGCTCAGTTCACGCACGCTCTGGTAGGCGTTGAGGAAGTGCAGCAGCAGCGTGGCGTCGAAGGCGCTGTCGGTGTGGGCCACGAAGGCCCAGGCCACGCCGTAAATGCGCGGCAGGCCCAGCAGCGGGGCGTCCTGCAGCACCGGCAGGGCGCGGTAGTAGCGCGCGGGCAGGCCTTCGCGAACCTCGCGCCACTGGTCCTCGATCAGGTGGAAGTTGTCGAGCAGCCATTCGGCGGCCGGTCCGATCTCGTGGCCGGCCAGCGCCTCTCGCACCAGGTAGCCGTGGGCCGTGCGCAGGGTGCGCATGTTGTTTTGCAGGCGGGGGTAGAACGTGCCCTGCGCGAGGGACAGCTTGCGCGCCTGGTGCGTGGCGGCCAGGCTGTGGCCATGCTGCTCGAAACGGCTGGCGCCGAAGAGTTCAGAGCGGATGGGGGGCAGCGCCTCGCCACGACGCGTGTCGAGCACGCGGATGAGGTCGGTGGGTACCCAGGTGGCGATCCGGTGCAGGCGATCGATGGGCTGGCCCCACATTCCCTAGGACACCATCCAGCCGACCAGCGCCAGCAGGGCGATCAGCGCGAAGCCGGTGACCGCGCGCCCGGCCAGCAGGGTGTGCCCCCAGGCCAGGCCACCGCCCACCACCTGCAAGGGACCACGCAACGCGGCGCACAGGCTCAGGTGTTCGCCCAGGGCCGAACTTTCCTGCGCCGACACGTCGGCCGGCTGGCCCAGGGAAGAGGTGCTCCAGCGTGGAGCCAGGGGAGGGGTGATAGGCACGTTCGGCTCCTGGTGCGCTGACATGGACAGCGAAGAAGGTTGTAGCCCGGCCACCGTGGGTCGTCTGTACGTTGGCGAACGCTTGCGCCGGTGCGATGATGGACTTGTGTACGGCAGCGCACATACGGCACGCGGTCAAATTGTTAAATTGACCGCCGTGTGACCTCGGACACCCGACCAACCACTTCTCGCACTTCACCCCCTATGCCCGATCTACCTGTTCCCCGTTCGTCCGACTTCATGAGGAACCACCTGCTGGCATCGTTGCCCGATGCCGAGTGGGAACGTTGGTCGCCCCACCTCAAGCTGGTCAACTTGCCGTTGGGCCATGTGCTGTACGAATCGGGCACCCACGTGCAACACGTTCATTTCCCGCTCGACGCCATCGTCTCGCTGCTGTACGTGCTGGAGGATGGCGCCTCGGCCGAGATCGCCGTGGTGGGCAACGAAGGTATCGTGGGCATCGCCATCTTCATGGGTGGCGAGTCCAGCACCAGCCGCGCGGTGGTGCAAAGCGCCGGCCGGGCACTGCGCATGCGGGCGCACTTCATCAAGGAAGAATTCAGCCGATCGGGGCCGGTGCTGCACCTGATGCTGCGCTACACCCAGGCCCTGATCGCCCAGATGTCGCAGACGGCGGTGTGCAACCGCCACCATTCGCTGGACCAGCAGCTGTGCCGCTGGCTGCTGCTGAGCCTGGACCGGCTCACCGGCGACGAACTCACCATGACGCAGGAGCTGATCGCCAACATGCTGGGCGTGCGGCGCGAGGGCGTGACCGAAGGCGCACTCAAGCTGCAGCGCGCCGGCCTCATCAGCTATGCGCGCGGCCGCATCAAGGTGCTGGACCGCCCGGGCCTGGAGCAGCGCACCTGCGAGTGCTACAGCGTGGTCAAGAAGGAATACGACCGCCTGCTGCCCGCCAAGACGGCCACCTGATGCCGCCGCCCGCGGCTGTGTGTGCTGGCAGACGGTGAACCGCCTCCCCAGCGCAGACACTGGGCCACCGCTGGCGAACCAGCATTGTCGCCCCTGGCTGGAAGCCCACACATGTCCACGAACGAGAACCGTTTGATCGAGATGCTGGCGCGCACCGAGCGCAAGCGCCTGATCGAGCGGTGCGAGCCCTTTGACATGACGCTCTCCGATGTCGTGGGCGAGCGTGGCGCGCGCACCCGCTATGTCTATTTTCCGACCGCGGGTTTCGTGTCGCTGGTGATCGAGGTCGATGGCCGGCCCGGACTGGAGGTGGGCATGGTCGGGCGCGAAGGCATGCTGGGCGCCGAGCTGCTGCTGGGGCACACGACGGCGCCGTGGCGCGCGGTGGTGCAGGGGGCCGGTTCGTCGTGGCGCATGAAGGTCCCGGTGTTCCAGCAGGCGCTGGTCGACAGCCTCGCCTTGCGCCACCTGGTGGGCCGCTACCTGGCCTTTCGGGTCGAACAGCTGACGCTGGCGGCCGCCTGCGAGCGCTTCCATGAGATCGGTCCACGGCTGGCCCGCTGGCTGCTCATGAGCCAGGACCGCGCCCAGAGCGATAGCTTCCACGTGACCCACGAGTTCCTGGCATTCATGCTGGGCGTGCGCCGCGTGGGCGTGACCGTGGCGGCCAGCGAACTGCAGCGGCTGGGCCTGATCGTGTACAGGCGTGGCGAACTCACGGTGCTGGACCGCGAAGCCTTGCACGCCCGGGCCTGCAGCTGCTACGACAGCAACCAGCGCGTCTACGACCAGTTGGTACATTGACACGGCGCCGCGCCTTGCGCTGCGGCCAGATCATCCCTCCCTGACGTGGCTCGGCCCGACCCCAGCAAGGCTGCGGTCGGGCCGAGTGTTGTGGTCGGGGGTGTCAGCGCACGGGCGGCACGATGATCACCGCGCCGCCGGTGGTGGCGCCCGTGGCCCCGGTGGCCCCCGTGCTACCGGTGCTTCCCCGTGCCCCGGTGTAGCCAGTGGCTCCGGTGTCACCCGTGGCCCCGGTGTAGCCGGTGGCGCCCGTCGCGCCGGTGTCACCGGTGGCGCCGGCGCCACCCGCCGCCCCGGTGCGACCCGTGGCGCCGGTGTAGCCGGTGCTTCCCATGCTGCCGGTGTTGCCCGTGGCCCCGGTGTAGCCGGTCTGGCCAGTGGCGCCTGTGGCACCCTGGGGACCCGGAGGACCTGCGGGGGCCGAAATACAGCCCGCCAGTGCGAGTGCGGCGGCGCCGGCCAGGATCAGTGTCTTGTAGCTCATGTGGGTTCCTTGGTTGGACCGATGGCAACGGTGCGCCGCGGGGGCGTGCCGTTCCGAGAATTGATCAGTTTCTGGCGACAGGGGCAGCGTCGGCAGATCAGGCTGCCGCTGGACCGGGTGCATGGGTGGAGGGCTGCGAACCCCTGGTTCGGCACCCGGTCCCACCCCGTGCGACCCGACTGCTGGTGAGGGTAGACGCGCGCTAAGGTCGCGTCGGTGCGTTGCCCGACATAGGCTTGGGCGACCGTCCGCCGTGGTAGCGGTGGACGGCCAGTTGCCATTGGGTGTCCGCCATGTCCGGCCAGTGGTTGGCGTCGAACGCGGGCGCGCCCGCCAGGCGGTCCACGCTGAGATCGAGCACGAAGCAGCGCAAGCGTGTGTTCAGCGTGAGCCGGCGCCAGGGCACGGCCACGAGCCTGGCGCCCAGGCTGGGCATCACGTGGCAGCGCAGCACCGCGAAGCCGATGCGCCCGGTGCCCATGTCCAGCACGATGTCCACGATGTCGCCGAGTTCGTCGGTGTCCAGGTTGTAGACGTCGTTGCCGATCAGCGTCCGCAGGCCGCGCAGACGGCCACCAGGGTGGCTGGGGCTGCGGCGTTTCATGGGTGCCTGGCTCAGGTCCGCTGGCCGTCGACCTGTCGCGCGCGGTGCCGAAGATGCAGCACCGGCCGCGCCACGCGGTCCACGACCGGGGCGGCGGGCGCCTGGAGGGGCAGGGGCTGGGCGGCCGTCGATGGGGGCGGTTCGATGTGCCGAGGGGGGCGGCGACGCGTGACGGCGCCGCAGACGGGGGCGAGGTGGTCCATGGTGGGTGAGCCTGGGGAAAAAGGTGCGAAACGCCGCACCGGCGTCGGATGCCCGTGAGCGTTCAGGCGGCACGGGAACCCGTTGCCGATTGGACCCAGGCCATCTGGCGGCGTCTGTGCGCAAGCGAACCTTGCGGCGACAAGCGGGCGGGTGCGGGTGAGCGCGGGTGAGCGGTGGGGTGCCCGATGTTCGATAGCGAACGGACACCGGCCACCGGCGCCATTACGCTGATCCCGACCACAGCCGGTGGCACCTCCCGCCAGGGAGAACCAACATCTTCTCTTTTCAATGGAGGTCCATCGACATGGATTATTCAACGCCCGATCGGAGCGCTGCCGCCGCCCACACGCCGGACGCCTCACACGATGTCGCCCAGGACGCGAAACGATCCGCGACCAGCACCCGGATCAACCTGGCCGAGCCGCCCCCGGTGACCTCGGCCGAATGGGACCACCTGCGCTTTCGGGTCGTGGCGCTGGAGAACCTGCTGATCGCGCTCATGTCCGATGGCTCATCGCCCCGCCTGGACCGCATGCGTGAGATGGCCCGCCACGTGGCGCCGCGCCGGGGCTGCACCGAACATCCGGTCAGCCAGTTCGCGGCGGCACAGATCGTCCACCTCGTCGAGCGAGCCCGACACGTGAAGAACCACCCGTTGACCTGAGACCGTTCCCGGCGCCTTCAGCGCCGCGCGGTGCTGGTGCGAGCGGCGTGGATGTGGACCACCAGGGTCTGCCCCGCACCGGCGGTCACGACCCAGTCGGCGGCGTCGCGGCGCACGCTTGCCTTGCCCGTCACCACCTCGAAGCCATCAGCGGTCTCAAGCGGGAATATCCAGCTCATCTCCGCCAGGTCGGCGGCGCTTCGGGCGACCAGCTGGCGCTGCCCCGTGTCGGTCAGGGTGACCTGCCAGCGCACCTGTTCGCGCTGGTCCATGAAGTCGGCCAGGCGCTCCATGGTGTACCAGCGGAACCGCTGCCGGTCGGCCAGCGCCTGCGCTTGCCGGTCGAGGCGGGCGAGCACATGGCGGTAGCGCGCCGCCGCCGGCGGGTGGAAATAGAACAAGCGGGCCACCCGCGCATCGGCCACGTGGTGTGGCAGACCTTCCAGGAAATGCGCCATGTCCTCGTCGCTGCGAGGCTGGGGCTGCTGCTGCAACTCCTCGAAGGTGGCGATCTGGTACAGATTGGTCACCGGAAAGGCCCACAGCCGCGCCGTTGGGCGCTGGCCTTCAAAGTAGGCCCGTGTGGGCCCCAGCCCGCTGTCGCCGGTGAAGTAGTAGGCCTTGAAGCCTTGCGCCTCCAGCCAGTGCGTGCTCCACGCGGGCTGGTTGCCCATGGGGGCCGAATAGCTGCGCGCGGGCCGCTGCATGGCGCTGGAGACGCTGTCGTGGTTGAGCTGGAGGAATGGCTCGTAGGTGGCCTGGTTGCTGTCGTTGGCGTTGTTGCCAAAGATGTTGTGGCCCCAGCCGCCGTGATTGCCGACCTCGTGGCCCCGAGCCAGCTGGCGCCTCAGGAAGGCCACCATGTCCGGGTTGTGGTCGAGATCGATGCCCAGGTGGTCGCCCGGCACGAAGGTGTCCGGTCCGGCCGTGAGGTGCAGCGAGTAGGGTCCGCGGTCGAACCAGCCCTCCTGCTCCAGTTGCAGCAGGGGACGTTGTGCCGCGTTGGAGTCGATGTGCAGGTTGAGCACCATGCCGCCCACGCCCTGGGGCACGGCGGCCAGGCGAGGCTGGCGCAACATGCCGACCGCGAAGTGGTTGAGCAGCCGGTGCAGCAGGTGTCCGTCGGTGCGGGTCTTGAGGTAGCCCAGCGGCAGGTTGACGAACAGCACCTCGCCGTCGCCGAAGCGGTGCTGCGACACCATCACGTCGCCAGCGGGCGATTGCAGCAGCACCCGCGCCGCGGCCTCGCTGGCGGGCTGCGTGCGAAAGTGCGGGTAGTGCAGCCTCGGGTAGCCGTAGGTGGTCAGCTCGCCCAGGGGAGGCTGGGCCGAGTGCTTGAAATCGAGCTTGCCCGGCTGCAGGCCCAGGTGCTGTTCGGCCGCGCGGCTGCCCAGCACCCGGTCGTCGGCGAAGGTCTGTTCGCGCAGGTCGTGGTACAGCGCGTAACGCACCCCCGCCAGGCGCGACAGGCGGGAGTCCGGACCGACATAGCCCACCTGGTTCGGCGCGTGCACGCCAGCATCGAACGCAAGAAACAGCCGGCCACCACCGTGCACGTAGTCATAGAGCTGGTTGACCAGCAGGTCGGAGGCCTCGCGGTGCACCGAGTCGGGCAGGATGACGCCGGCGATGTGTCGCCGGTCGCCACCAAAACGCATGAACTCGTCGTCGGTCATGGTGGTGACGGACAGGCCTTCCTCCTGTGCCGCATCGCGCCAGGCCTGGGCCACGGGCAGCTCGCCGCTGCGGGCCTGTGGCAACAGCAGCACCATGGCCCGTGGCGCTTCGCTGCTCAGCACATAGCTGGCGGCCCAGGCGCCGCACAGCGCGAGCGCCGCCACCAGCCATGCCCAGCGCAACCACGTGCGGTTGCGCGGCGGCTCCATGCTCAGGCCTCGTCTGCCAACGCGTCCATGGGGGCCAGGCTGGCCAGCCACGAATACAGCGCGACAAAGATCATCAGGTCCAGCACGGCGCCGAAACACAGGTACAGCAGCGGCATGAACAGGACCGAGAACTGTTGCAGGATCAGCAGGTGCAGCAAGGCCTTGTGGGGCACCATCAGGGCGAAATAACCCAGCATCAGCGCGGGATAGAGCAGCCGCTGGTGCAGCGGCAGGTGCAGCACGCCCCAGCCCAACGCCAGCAGCACGGGCAGCACCAGCATCAGCACGAAGCCGGCATCGAGGCTGGCCGACAGGTAGCCCGACAGCGTGTAGGCGAACTGCGAGGGCACGAGCAAGAAGAAGATCAGGGCGCTGGCCTGAACGGCACACAGCACCCGCACCAGGTACTTGATGGGCATCTGCCGGTCGCTGAGCCAGTGGGTGGCGGCGTACGCGCCCGCCACGACGACGGCGGTGAGCGCGCCGTTGGTGCTGCTGGGCAACTGCGCGTTGGCGCCACCCGCCAGCCAGACCAGCGCCGGCACGCCGTCCACCAGGGTCAAGGCCAGCGGCAGCGCCAGGCGTTCGGCCCACCACAGCAGCAGCCCATGCCAGGCGTCCATCAGGCGATCGTGCAACAGCAGCAGCGCGGTGCACGGCAGGGCTGCCATCAGCAGCATGCCCAGCAGGGTGGTGGCGTTCCAGCCGGTCCGCAGCAGGCTGCGGTGCGGCCGCTCGCCCTGCAGGGCGCCACGGGCCTGATGCAGCTGCGTCCGAGCGCCTTCGAGCGCGCGCTGCTGGGCCGCGTTCAGCGTCAGCGGGCGATGGAACATCACGGCAGCTTCCAGAACAAGGCCAGCACGGCGCCCTTGCGGGTGTAGTAGGGGTTGCTGTAGCGCTCCAACCCCAGGCTCACGCCCCATTGGGGGCCCAGCCAGTGCCGCAGCGTCAGCTGAGACTGGCGGCTGCTGAAGTTGACCAGCGAGGCGCCACCGCCGATGGCCTGGTAGCCCTCGTCGCCCCAGCCATGGCGCACCACCACCTGGGTCTGGTGTTCGCGGCCCCAGGTGGCGGCCACGAACTGCTGGTGCGTGCGCACCTGGCCGGGCGAACTCTCGTTGAAGCGGATCTCACCCTGCACCACCCAGGGGGCGTCGAAATAGTAGGTCGCGCCCAGGCTCAGGTTGCGGTCGGTGTGTTTGTCGGGAGCCCGGTAGTAGCCCGCGCCCAGCGTGGCGATCAGCTGGCGCGAAGCCAGCAGCTTGCGGTTGATGAAGGCGTCGACGCGGTGGTCGGGCAGGTAGGCCGCGCCATCGCCGGCGCCGACCGACAGGGTGGCGAACCAGTCAGGATCCAGCGTGACGGTGTCGGACAGACCGATGTAGCGGCCCCTTTCGCCAAACCGTTTCATGGTGGCGATCTCCGCACCCAGCAAGTGGTCGCCCACACCGATGTGCCCACGCAGTCCGGTCTCGTGCCAGTCGCCGTACCCGTTGCTGAGCGAGTGCGCGCTGGTGTAGGCCTCCAGGCCACGTTCGGACGCGGCGGCCAGGGCGTCGGTTTGCGCCAGGGCCACCAGCGGCCAACCCAGGGCCAAGGCGAGGACGGCCAGGAAGGGGGCGAAACGGTGTGTGTTCATGGTGGGGTCGGGGCCTTGTTTCTGAGGGGCGCCTGCGGACAGGCTTGGGGGTCGGGGTGCGCCGTGAGGGCACGCGACTGGAGAATTTGTGCGACCACTTCGTCGGTCACCGTCCAGTGGGCGCTGTGGCGGTGGGGCAGGCTGATCTGCAGCCAGCAGCGGGCGGAAGGCAGGTCGCCGTGGTCCAGTGCCACGATGGCGACCAACCCCCAGGCAAAGTCACCGTGCACCTGGGCCAGCCATTCGCTGCGGTGCGCGGCCATCCATTGGCGGTAGTAGCGGCGGGCGCCGCCAGGCAGGCCCGGAAAGTTCACCAGCAGGGGAAACAGCTGGGCCACGGCGTCGGGGTAGAAGGCGTGCACGGTGTCGCGCTGGCCGGGCTGGGTCGAGACCAGGTAGCGTTGGCGCTCCTTGTCCCAGAAGGCCGCGGTGATGGCTTGCGTGAAGTTCGCTTGCCGGGGAGCCGACGCCCTGGGGTGGAGCACCTCGTGGGCCCACAGTTCGAGGTTGTCCATGAACAGGCCATGCTGGTAGACCGGCGACACCAGGTAGATGCCACGCGTGGGGTCGACCAGGCGCGCCAGCGCGGCCTGCGCGGCAGCCCGGCTGCGCACCCAGGCGGGCTGCCGGCGCAGCGGCGCGGGCTGGCTGTCCATGAAAGCCACCCACAGCCCAAGGACCGAGTCGTCCGCGTCGGCGGTCTTGCAGGCGGCCCACACCGGACCGTGGCGGCAGAAGCGGTCGAAGGTGGCGTCGGGTTTCTGCCGTGCCACCAGCCACTCGCCCCAGGCGCTGGCCACCGTGGTGGTGTCCAGGCCGTGGCTCTGTGCCAGCAGCAGCGCCTGCAAGGCGAAGTAAGGGTCGACGGTGTCGCCCTGCCGTTGCACGGAGATCGCGCCCGAGGCATCGGCATAACCCGAGAGGTCCAGCACCGCGCATTGCGCCGGCAGCGCAGCCAACAGCCAGAACCAGAGCGGCAGCCAGAATGCGATGGCCAGCTGTTTCATGTCAGTCCCAGCACCACGCCGGCATCGCGCGCCCAGACCGTGCCGTGGGTGGTCACGCCGCGGTCGATCAGGATGTGGGTGGCGCTCACGGTGGTGGGCGCATCGGGGGCGCCCACGCGCGACCGGGTGTGCAGCAGAACGTGGGTCTCCGACACCAGTGGCCCCCCGACCACCGCGTCCTGCAGCAGGTGGATGCCGCCCTCGCAGACCACGGCGCCGGTGACCCGTGCACCGGGCCCGATGTGTATGCCCTGGTGGGCCTTCACGTTGCCTTCGACCAGCGCACCGTCGCCCACGCGCAGCACGCCCATCACCACCAGCGAGCCGCAGAAGTGGTGCCAGGCGGGAATGTCGCAATCGCCGTCGACCCGCCACGCGCCGTCACCCCAGCGTTGCGCGCCCGGGATGCGGCGCAGCCGGTGCCAGGTGGGCTGGCTGGAGACCGGCGCTTTGGTCCCCGGCAGCGGCAGGTGGCCAAAACGCAGCGTGGGCGCGTGCAGGCGTTCGAAGCAGCAGTGGCGAGCCAGATCGATGGAGCGCGCCGAAGACACCCGCCGCACCACCACACTGGCCTCCCCCAGCACCACGGCCTGGTCGGCATGGGCCCAGCCGCCGATGTGGCTGTGCGCGCCCAGGGTGAGGCCGCCGACACACAAGACCTCGCGCAGCCTGGCCCGCCCGGCGACATGGACGTCTGCGGTGACGTAGAGCGGGCTCTGGACGCTGGTGTCGACCAGCGACCGGATGGCCTGGGTGCTGACGATGGGCCGCTGGGTGCGTTCCGACGGCGGGCCCTTGGCGCGGGTGTCGAGGGCGCCCAGGCGCTGGTGGTCCTGCGTCAGGCCACCGGCCAGCTGCATCTGCATCAGCTCGCGGAACTGCTGGGCCAGGAAACCGGTGTCGCTGGTCAGGCTGGGCGAGACCTTCAGTGCCGCGCTGTCGCTGGGGTGGCGCCATTCGCGCCAGGCCGGCACGAAGGGCAGGACCAGCAGGGCGCCACAGACCAGCGCGAAGAGCATCAGGTGGGGCCACAGGGCCGGTGTGATGTCGTTCATGTGGCGGTCTTGCGGTAGCGTGCGGTCTTGTGCCAGACCATTTCGCGCCCGCGCACCCGGTCCAGCACCGATTCGACGAGCGCGGCCGAGATGGCAAACAGGCTGGCGACAAAACACAGCAGGTTGATGGGCAGCAGGCGGATACGGCGGCGGTGGCCGTCCAGCAGCACGGCGATGACAATTTCGAGGAAGGCGGCGAAGTTGCCCAGGGCGCCATAGGCCACCAGGGCCATCACCGGGATGAACAGCGCCACCATGGCGCCGGCGTTGAGGTAGTAGAGCGCGAGCGCGGCCACCCAGCCCAGCAGCAGCAGGGGCGGCATCATGAACACCAGCAGCAGCATGATGCCGTCCACCCGCTCGCGCAGCGAGGCCTTGCGGCTGGCCAGCAGCTTCCAGCCGTAGCGGTAGAGCACCTGGTTGTGGCCCTTGGCCCAGCGCTTGACCTGGCGCATGCGCACCGCCCATTCCTCGGGCACCTCCTCATAACACTCGGCTCGGTTGTTGTAGACGGTTTTCCAGCCAGCGATGAGCAGGCGGAAGGTGATGTCGGTGTCCTCGGCCAGGGTGTCGTCGTGCCAGCCGCCCACGGCCGCCACCGCGGTGCGCCGTATGCCGCCCACGGTGCCCCCGTACTGCGGCACGCCACGCAGGTTCATGCGCGCCTGCTGGTCCACCTGGTAGCCGGCCGAGCGCTCCAGATCGAGCAGACGCGTCAGCAGGTTGGTGCCGGCGTTGAGGGGCACCACCCGGCCCATGACGGCGCCCACCTCAGCGTCGAAGAAGGGCGCCACCAGTTGCTTGAGCAGACCGCGCCCGGGGATGTAGTCGGCATCGAAGATGATCGCGATGTCACCTTCGGCATGGGCCAGCGCGTCCTTGAGCGCGGCCGACTTGCCGGGCTTGCCATCGGTGCGGTGGAACGGAAAGATGCGTGTCGGGTAACGCGCCACATGGGCGTCGATGATGGCGCGGGTGCCGTCCTGCGAGCGGTCGTTGACCGGCACGATCTTGACGCGGTCGGGCGGATAGTCCGTCTTGAGCAGGGCGTCCATGCAGCCGGCGATCACCTTTTCTTCGTTGTGCGCCGCAATGAACACCGTGATCTGCGGCCACTGCGCGGTGTCGATGTCGATGTAGGGGTGGCGCTGGTGGCCGAACAGGCGGTTGAGCGTGAACAGCACATGGCGCACGCCGTAGGCCATCATGGCCAGCACGATCAGGCCCAGGCTGGCGGCCAGCGCCACCACCACCGGGCGCTCGCTCCAACTGGGCAGCAGCGCCGAGGGGTCGGGGCCACCCTGCGCGTGTGCGCCCACGGCCACCAGCAGCCCCAGGCAGATCACCCAACTTCGCAGGCCCGGCCGGGTGGGGCGTTGTCCAGGCTGGGCGAAGGGGGAATGGGCTGGGGTCACGGTGTGGTCCGGTGGGTGAAACCGCATGGTGTCGCGCCGCCAGCGCCTGGTCTGTTCGATGCCGCACATTGCGGCCCCGGTTCGCCAGCGCACAGACCACACGGGCCGCCGCACCTATGGTCAGCCCTCGCCCTGCGCCGCGTGTCGGTTGCCGGGGCGCATGTTTTCCATCTTCTGGAGGTACTTCCATGACAACGCAAAAAATGTTTGGCACCGATGGTGTGCGCGCGCAGGTCGGCATGGAGCCCATGACGCCCCACACCATCATGCGGCTGGCGCACGCCGCGGGCCAGCTGCTGGGCGAGCAGCGGGTGTCGCGCAACATGCGGCCCGCGGTCGCCATCGGCACCGACACCCGGGTGTCGGCGCCGATGTTCGAGGCCGCGCTGCAGGCGGGTTTTTCGGCCGCCGGGGTGGACACCGTCATGTGTGGCGAGCTGCCCACCCCGGGCATCGCCTACCTCACCCGCATGCGGGGCTACCAGGCCGGCGTGGTGGTCAGCGCCTCGCACAACCCCTTCGATGACAACGGCATCAAGTTTTTCTCGGCCAGCGGCGACAAGCTGCCGGACGAGACGGAACGTGCGATCGAGCTAGCCATGGCCGGTCCGCTGCCTTGTGTGCCCTCGGCCCGGCTGGGACTCACCAGCCAGTTGCGCGACGCCGGTGATCTCTACGTGGACTTCTGCCGGCGCTCCATGCCCACGGGACTGCACCTGCGGGGCCTGAAGATCGTGGTCGACGCCGCCCATGGCGCCTGCCACCAGGTCGCGCCAGCGGTGTTTCGCCAGCTCGGCGCGCAGGTGGTGGCGGTGGGCATCTCGCCCAATGGCCTGAACATCAACAACAAGGTCGGCGCCACCGTGCCCAAACACCTGTGCCAGGCCGTCCTGGCGCACCATGCCGACCTGGGCGTGGCGCTGGACGGTGACGGGGACCGGCTGGTGATGGTCGATGCCGAAGGCCGCATCTACGGCGGCGACGAGCTGCTCTACGTGCTGGCCGTCGACGCCCAGATCAACGATGGCCTGCAAGGCGGGGTGGTCGGCACGCTCATGAGCAACCAGGGGCTGGAACGGGCGCTGTCTCAGCGTGGACTGGCCTTCGCCCGCGCGGCCGTGGGCGACCGCCATGTGCTGAGCCTGCTCAAGCAGCGCGGCTGGCGCCTGGGCGGCGAGGGATCCGGCCACCTGATCGGTCTGGACTGGCACAGCACAGGCGACGGTGTGATGGCCGCGCTTCGGGTGATGGCGGCCATGCAGCGCTCGCGACGCACGCTGGGCCAGCTGTGTGAAGGCCTGCGCATGAACGCGCAGTGCCTGGTCAACGTGCCCCTGGCCGCGGGCGCGCAAATGGCGGACAGCGAATGGGTCACACACTTCCAGCAGCGCGCCGAGCAGGAGCTGGGCGGCGCCGGGCGTGTGTTGCTGCGGGCCTCGGGCACCGAACCGGTGGTGCGGGTGCTGGTCGAGTGCAGCACCCTGGGCAAGGCCAGGGCCATGGCCCACCGGCTGGCGGCGGAGGTCGGACGCATGTTGAACCATGGGCCGGCATCCGCCGTGCCCGCATCCGGCGATCCCGCTGCCGCCCAGGCTCGGGAAGCGGCGATGGCCTGAGCGTCGGCGGTCCCGGGCCGGTGACGTCGGTGGCCGGCCTGGGCCTGGCTGTTGACGACAACGCCGGGCCCAGGAGGGCGCATGGTCAGGGCGCCCGGTCAAGGGACATCAACGCTCGGCCGTCAACACATCCGCGATGCGTTGTGCCGTGTGCCCGTCGCCAAACGGGCTGATCTCCAGTTGCATGGCGCGGTACGCGGCACCATCCTGCAACAGCCGGCTCGCTTGCGTCACCATGCGTTCGACCTCGGTGCCCACCAGCACCGCGCCACCCGCCTCCACCAGCTCCTGGCGCTCGGTGCTGTCGCGGGCGATCAGCACGGGTCGGCCCAGGGCCGAGGCTTCTTCCTGGATGCCGCCAGAGTCGGTGAGCGTGAAGTGACAGCGTTGCAGCAGGGTGATCAGGGCCGGGTAGTCGAGCGGCTCGGTCAGGCAGACGCGGGAGCGCTGCGCATCGTGCAGGGCCGCGATCACCGGTTCCACCTCGGCACGCACCGCCGGGTTGGGGTGCAGTGGCCAGATGACGATCAGGTCGCTGTGCTCCACCAGCAGCTGGCCCACGGCGGTGGCGATGTTGCGGATGGGCTGCCCCCAGTTCTCGCGCCGGTGTGCGGTCACCAGCAACAACCGCCGCGCCGGGTGCGCACCGAGGAACGTGGCTGGGCCGCGTGGCACGGCGCCCAGGGCCGGGAATTCCACCGGCTCGATCCGGCTTTGGGTCCAGCGGGCGGCATCGATCACGGTGTTGCCGACGACCGAGATGCGCGCCTCGGGCACCCCCTCGCTCAGCAGGTTGTCGCGCGTGCGTGGCGTCGGGGCGAAGTGCCAGTGCGCCAGCCGGCCGATCAGCTCGCGGTTCTTTTCCTCGGGGAAGGGTTCGCGCGTGCCGGTGCGCAAGCCGGCCTCGATGTGGGCCACCGGACGGTCGTTGTAGTAGCCGCTGAGGGCGCCGACAAAGGCCGAGGTGGTGTCGCCCTGCACCAGCACGGCATCGGGCAGGACATCGGCGATCACCCGGTCCACGCCTTCGAGCAGCAGCGCCGTGAGGTCGCCAATCCGGGCGGTGCGCCGCTGGATGGGCAAGCGGATGTCCGGCCCCATGTCGAAGAACCGGTAGAGCACCTCGGCCACGGCCTCGTGTTGCCCGGTGTGAAGCACCACCACGCGGTGGCCGCGCTCCTTGAGCGCACGGTGCAGGGGTGCCATCTTGATGATTTCCGGGCGGGTGCCCAGGCAGGCGAGGTAGGTTTTCATGGGCTTTGGCCGTTGTGCACGGTGGACACCCGGGAGCGGGCGCCTGCATGGTGCGGGCGCGGCCCTGGCCGGTCTGTGCGCCAGCGCACCCTGTTCGGCCGCCGGCATGGTGCGTGTGCCCTGGCGCACAGACCCAGCGGCACGCTGGCCGCAAAGTCGCGCTCTTGTGTCAGTCGCACCCGCTGGAAAGGAACACCGATGGACTGGAACCAACTACAAGGCAATTGGGCGCAAGTGAGTCGCCGGGCCCAGCAGCGCTGGGGTAAGCTGACCGATGCCGACCTGGCACCCGCGCGCGACCAGCGCGATCGCTTGCTCGAGCGCATTCAGGCGCGTTACGGCGTGGTCCGGGACGAGGCGGAACGACAACTCCAGAACTGGGAGCACAAGGCGACGGCCCTGTGGGTCCGGGCCGGCGCGCCGGCCGCACGGGCGCCCATAGCATGAGGCCGCGGCTGCGCCCCGCGGGGGCAGCCCCCGCCCCC
>NZ_JASATI010000013.1:0-105357 GCF_038440225.1 Hydrogenophaga sp. OTU3427
TTCGCCCGAGGCCGTGGCCACGCCTTCGGCGCCATTGCGCACGCCCGACACGAGCTGCACCAGGCTGCCCTGCATGCCTTGCAGGGCACGCAGGAGGTCGGCGGATTCGTCGCGGCCCACCACCGTGATCGCGTGGGTCAGGTCGCCGCCGGCGATGCGGCTGGCCACCTGGGACGCGGTCTGTATGGGCCGCACGATGGAGCGCGCCAGCGCCAGCGCCAGCCACATCGCGGCCAGCAGGCTCAGCACCCCCACCCCCACCATGATCTGCTGGCCGGACACTGCATTGCCCATGGCGCTGGTGAGCGCGCCCTCGTAGGCCTGCTGCTGGAAGGTTTCCAGGTCGTCCAGGGTCTTGAGGTAGGCGTCGGCCAGGGGGCGCAACTCGGTGTCGACCTGCGCCGCCACGTTGTCGCCGGCCAGGCGCCGCTTGACCAGGTTGCCACGCGGCGTGCGGTAGGCCTCGCGGGCGGCGTCGATGCGCGCCAGCAAGGCCTTGCCCTGCTCGGACTGGGTCTGCTCCACCAGCTTCTTGCGAGCGGCGACCGTGATCTCCGAGGTCTTGTCCATCTCGGCCTGCAAGGCCGCGATGCGGGACGGGTCGACCTCGGCCAGCGCCGCCTTGGTGCGCACCCAGTTGATGTCGATGGTCTGGCGCCAGCGTATGACCAGGGTGAGCTTTTCCTGTTCCACCGTGGCCAGGGCACGGGTGGTCTCCGCCAGTTGCTGCAGGCGCCACACGCCCACCGCCACCGACACGGCCAGCAGCACCAGGATGAGCGCGAAGGCCAGCAGCAGCCGCTGCCTGATTTTGAGTGAGCCCATGTTGTCTCCGAGAAATTGTCAAACCATTCTATGGCTCGACGCATCCGCGTCCAACTGCTGGCTGAGGGATTCGTTCACCGATCCCCGGGCGCCCGCCTGCGGACGCCCCGCTCACATCTTCTCGGTCGGCTTTCAGTCCGGCAACAGTTCCTCGCCTTGCGGCTGGCGTGCAAAACGGCTGCGCGATACATCGCCGTGGGTGGGGGCGTCGCTGCCCCAGGGCCACCCACCGAAACGTGTGCGCTGGTAGTCGGTGAAGGCCTGCTGGATCTCGGCCTGGGTGTTCATCACGAAGGGGCCGTACTGCGCCACCGGCTCACCGATGGGCCGGCCCTGCAGCAGCAGGCATTCGGCGGCGGTATCGCCGTTGCGCAGGTCCACCGCCGCGCCCGCGTCCAGCTCGAGCGCGGCGTGCTGGTTCACCATGTGGCCCGCCACCTGCAGCGAGCTGCCGGCGAAGAAATACAGCATGCGGCGCGTGCCCTGCCCCGTTGCGGCGGGCAAGGTGAAACGCGCGCCGGGCGCGAGCTTGAGGGTCCAGATGGCAACGTCGGCGTCGGCCTGCGCGGCCCAGGATTCGGGTGGCGGCGCCAGCGGTGCCGCCGCGCCGGGCAAGGCACCGGCCACCACGCTGACCGCCACGCCCGGGGCTTGCAGGGACGGGATGTCGCGGCCCCAGAACATGGTGAAGTGGGGCGCCGCCATCTTGCGCGCGCCCGGCAGGTTGAGCCAGATCTGGAACAGCTCGCAGGGGTTGGGCGCGTTGTCGTGCAGCAGCGGGAACATCTCGGCGTGCACGATGCCGCGCCCGGCGGTCAACCACTGCACGTCACCCTGGCCAAATCGCGCGGCCGCACCCAGCGAATCCGAGTGATCGATCAGGCCATCGCGCACGATGGTCACGGTCTCGAAGCCGCGGTGCGGATGGGCCGGAAAACCGGGCACCTGCTCACCGTGGTACATGCTCCAGCCGTCCTTCTGCGAGAAGTCCTGCCCGATCTGCCGTCCGGCCAAGGACGCGGCCGGCCCGAGCCGGCCATTGCCCGGCGGGTAGTGGTCGTGGTGGTGCACGCAGAACAGAAAGGGATCGAGCGTGGGCCACTGAAAGCCCAGGGCCTGGGCGCCGACGATGGGATGGGTGTCGCTCACGGGGTGTCCTTGGGTGTGCCGGCTCAGGCGCCGGTGCTGCTGCGTTGCAGCCAGTCTATCCACTGCTGCAGTTCGGCCGGGCGCAGCTCGTGGCCGCCGGGGAAATCGGCGCCGGCCAGGACCACCGGCAGCGCGCCGAAGTATTCGCGTATGCGCTGCGCCTGGGGCAGCGGTATCACCATGTCCTGCAGGCCATGGGAGACCCACAGCCGCTTGCCATCCAGCTTGGCCGCGGGCGCGGCCTCAGGCAACACCTCGGGCAGCAGACGGCTGTGCAGCGCGAAGGCGCCGGCCATCAGCGCGGGCCGGGTCAGCAGCAGGCTCAGGGCCATGATGCCGCCCTGGCTGAAACCGCCCACCAGCACCCGCTGCGCCGGCACGCCCAGGCGTTCGGCGTGGGCGGCGACCTCGGCCACCAGCAGGGCGCGACTGACCCGCTCCTGCTCGCCATCGATCACGCGCGAGCCGTCGGACCGCACGTCGAACTGGAACCACGCATGGCTGCCGGGCCCCATCACAAAAGGCGCGCGCAGGCTCAGCACATGGAAGTGCCCCGGCACATAAGGCGCGAGCCCGAACAGGTCCTGCTCGTTGCTTCCCACGCCGTGCATCAGCACCAGCAGCCAGGGCGGCACCGCGCCGGTGGCGGGGCGCTCCAGATAGGTCAGTGACTTACCGTTCATAACAATCCTTTAAACGGGTTGGGTTCACTGCAAGGTGAAGGCGTCCATGGCCAGGTAGCGGTACATGATTTCGCGGGTCAGGTAATCGGGCTTGACGGCCACGTCGCCGCCCCACCCCGCCGCGCCCAGCGCGAAGAAGATGGGCAGGAAATGTTCCTCCGTCGGGTGCGCGTGCACGGCGTGGGGGGCACGCGTGCGGTAGTTCAGCAAGGCGTCGACATCGCCGCGCGCCACCACGTCCTCGATCCAGCGGCTGAATTCGTTGGCGTAGGCGGCCGGGGGGTCGTTGAGTTCGGGGCGGCCGTTGAAGAACTCGCCCAGGTTGTGCGTCATGCTGCCCGAGCCGATGACCAGCACCCCTGCCTCGCGCAGGTCGGCCAGGGCCTGACCCATGGCAAACACCTCGCGCGGGCCGGCGCTGGCCGGCAGGGCCACCTGCACCACCGGCACGTCGGCCTGCGGGAACAGGTGCATCAGCGGCACCCAGGCGCCGTGGTCCAACGGGCGCTTGGGATCGGCCACCACCGGCAGGCCGGCGTCCTGCAGGCGCTGCAGCACGTCCTGCGCCAGCTCGGGCGCGCCGGGCGCCGGGTATTGCAGGCGGTACAGGGGTTCGGGAAAACCGCCGAAGTCGTGCCAGGTGGCGGGCCGGGCGCTGCTCATCACCGCCGGCTGGCGCGCCATCCAGTGGGGCGACATCAGCACCACGCCCTTCAGCGGCGTGCCACGGGCGGCGAGCTGGTCACCCAGCGCCTGGCCCCAGCGGGTGAGCGCCGGACCGGACGCGCCGGGCTCCAGCGCCCACATGGGCGAGCCGTGCGACAGGAACAGGGTGGGCAAGGCGGTGTCTGACATGGTCTTTCCTTGGAGTGTCGGTATGCCCCAAGGATGGCACCGCCGACCCCGAATTTCAACCGACGGAGGCTGAAGTCATCATTCAAAAAGTTTGCATCATCGGGGCCGAATGATTCGAAACCTCCTGCAACATTCAGCCACCGGCACCCACCAGGTAGTCCCGCTTGCCCAGCGGCACGCCGTTGTGGCGCAGGATGGCGTAGGCCGTGGTGATGTGGAAGAACATGTTGGGCAGTGCCCAGGTCTTGAGGTAGTCCTCGCCCAGCATGGTTCGGGAAGCGGTCTTGCCCACGGGGAAGGTGATCTCGCGCGCCTCCTGGCCGTCCACGGCGCTGGCCGGCACGGTGGCGATCCAGTCAATGGTCTTCTGGATGCGGGCCTGCAGTTCCTCCAGCGTGTTCTCGGTGTCGTCGAACTTGGGCGCCTCCAGGCCGCTCAGGCGGGCCGCGCACAGCTTGGCGGCGTCGCAGGCGATGAAGACCTGCGACTTGAAGGGCAGCATGTCGGGCGCCAGGCGGTAGGCCACCAGCACCTGGGGGTCGTAGCCACGCGCGGTGGCGTCGGCACGGGCCTTCTCCAGCAGGTGGTGCAGGTGGGTGAGGGCGTTGCGGAACACCGGCAGGCTGGCGCTGGACAGGGTGATGCTCATGGTTGTGTCTCCGTGGAAAAAGGTCGTGTGGGAAATCAGTAGTGGGGTGGCAGTTCGTCGCGCAGGCTGCGGAACACCGGGCTGCCGGCCTCGGGCAGTTGCTGGCGCAGCTGCAGCAGCTCGCGCTCCAGCCGGTCGATCTGCTGCTGCTGGCGGTAAACGATCTGGTTGAGCTGGTCCAGCAGGTCTTCGGCGAAGCTGGCCTTGATCTCCAGATCGGTCAGCCGCCGGTCGACCTCGGCGCCGGCTGCCGTCACGCCGAGGCCTCGGTGGCGATCTGGCGCAGCGCCTGCTCGAACACCTCGGCCGGCTGGCCACCCGAGATCAGGTGGCGGTCGTTGATGACCACGGCCGGCACCGAACGGATGCCGGCACGCTGGTACATCAGCTCCTGCTCACGCACCTCGTCGGCCAGTTCGTCGCTGGCCAGCAGCGCACGGGCGCGCTCGGCGTCCAGGCCCACCTCGGTGGCCAGGCGCAGCAGCACCTCGTGCGATTCGGGGCTTTCGGCGCGGCCGTGGTAGGCCGTCAGCAAGGCCTTCTTGAGCGCGTGCTGCTGGCCGGGCTGGCCTTCGCGGTCGGCCCACAGCAGCAGGCGGTGGGCGTCGAAGGTGTTGTAGATGCGGCCGCGTCCTTGCGGGTTGAACTGGAAGCCCACCTCGGCCCCGCGCTGGCGGATCATTTCGCGGATCTCGGCCTGCTTCTCGGGCGTGGAACCGTATTTCTGGGTCAGGTGCTCGCCAATGTCCTGGCCGCCGGGGGGCATCTGTGGGTTGAGTTCGAAGGGCTGGAAATGCAGCTCGGCCGAGACCGCGCCTTGCAGGCGGTCGAGCGCCTGCTCCAGCGCACCCAGACCCACGGCACACCAGGGGCAGGACACATCGGAGACAAAATCAATCTTGAGCTGGGCAACGGACGACATGGCAGCAAGGGCCCTCACGGTGTGGGGCGGCAGTGGATCAGGCTGCGATGTTAGGCCGTTTGGGAATGCCCGGCTGGGCGCAGGCCCAAACACGCACCGCCGCGTGGGCCGCACCCAGCAGGGGCCACCACAGGGCGGGATCGAACGCCGCCGCCGGCCCGTCCACCTCGGACCACGATCCCAGCAGCGCCGTCGAGACCGGCCCGACACGCTGCGCCGCCCAGCGCGTGGCCACCTGGCCCACGTCGGACACCACGGAAACATGGCGCAGCACGGCCACGGTCAGGCTCAGTTCGGCCGCCAGGCGCTGCACGTCGGTGGCCAGTGCCAGGGCCGGGCCCTCGTGCACCGGCAGGCCCAGGGCCGCCGCCACCCAGGCGCGTTCGGTCGCGGGCTGATCAGCCCAAAGACCGACAGGCATGACGCAGGCGCTGCCGGCCAGCGCGGTCAGCCGCAGGTGGCAAGCACGCAGCACCCCGGCCGCGTCAGGTGGCGTGTGCTCGGCGCTTGCCGCCAGATCGGCCAGCAGCAGCGCCATGGCATCGCGCACCACCATGGCCAGCGCGGCGTCCAGCCAGCCGGCCACGGGCAGGCGCGGCAGCTGGGCCGCCGCCTCGGGGTTGAACAGGGCCACCGCCTCGTGCAGGTCGCGGTGCAGCGCGGGCAACACGTCGCCGGCACGCGCGCCTTCGCGCGCGATCTTGGCCACGTCGAAGAGTTCGACCTTGCAGGTGCTGGCCATGGACAGGGCCAGCTCGCTGGGCAGTTGGCCCACGCGGGCGCGGGCACGGGCCAACACGCCTTGCACCTGCAGCAAGGCGCTCACCAGGCGCACGTCGCCCAGCACGTCCTGCATCTCGGGCGGCACCAGGAAGGCGTCGTTGTAGTGGCCCATGGGGATGCAGGCGGGGGGCGCGGACTTCAGCCGATGCGCTGGCGCAGCTTCATCTGGTTGGGCAGGGGCACGGTGCGGCGCAACACATCCTCGCCCAGCCAGGAGGCGCAGCGCCAGGCGCGCGCGGCCACGGTGTCCAGCGGCAGCTGCTGGTAGTCGTCGTTGAAGACCTCGAAGCTGTAGTCGCCCCGGTAGCCCAGCTTGTAGAGCCGCGTCACCAGGTCGGCCAGTGCCTCGCTGTGCACGCCTTCGCCGGGAAACACGCGGAAGTGGCGCGCGGTGGTGATGCGCTCCTCCACCGAACGGATTTCCTGCCACATGAAGTCGGCCAACTGCACCAGGAAGATCTTGGCCGGGTCGAGCAGCTCCAGGTCGTCCAGCGGCGTTTTGGTGGCGAACATGTGGAAGGAGTCCAGGCCGATGCCGAGGTTGGGCGCATCGGCGCGGCTGACCACGTCCCAGGCGGTGGTGAACTCGTTGACGGTGCGGCCCCAGCTCAGGCCCTCGTAGGCCACCTTGATGCCCAGCGGCACCGCCAGCATGGCCAGCTTGCGCAGGTCGGCGGCCAGGGCGTCGAGGTCCTGGCTGGCGTGGCCCGAGGTGGACGAACACACCAGCAGCACCTTGGCGCCCAGGGCCGAGGCCATCTCCAGCATGGACTTGGCGATGTCGATCTTGTACTCGTGCAGGTGGCCCGACAGGCCCTCGAAATCGCGCAGGACCTGGAAGCCCGTCACGCGCAGGCCGCTGCCGCGCACCGCCGCCACCGCCGCCGCGAAGCCCTGGGGATGGCCAACCACGTCGCGCGCCGACAGCATCACCTGGGTGAAGCCGGCCGCCTGGATGGCCGCCAGCTTGGCCTCCAACGGCCCGGCCAGCGAGATGGTGTCCATCCCGAAGTCGTCCAGATTCCCGTACAAGTGACTCATGACAGCGTCCCCGGCGTGCTCTCGTCGTGCACCAGCTCGAAACTCAGCGCCCCCATGTAGGTGCGGGTCAGCGCACCGCGGTTTTCCACGTGCACGCCGGTGGACTCGATGAACTCCACCCCCCGCTCGCGCAGCAGCTTGGCGGCGGCCAGCACGTCGGGCGTGCCCAGGCCGATGCGCTGCAGGCGCTCGTCGTCCTCGACGTCGAGCAGGCCGGGCTCGGGCTCGATCAGCTGCAGGTAGAAGCTCTGGCAGGGGCTGCGCAGGATGCGGCCCTTGGGCAGGATGCCGAAACGCACCGCCGGCTCCAGCTCGGTGAAGCCGAACAGCGCGCGGTAGAAGTCGGTCCAGTCGTCCGAGCGGTCGTTGCCGATGTACTGCACGACACCAAACAGGTGCAGGCCACCGAGTGCGGGCGGACGCGGGTCCACGCCCGGGATCGGCACGAAGTCGACGTCGTAGATGGAAAACTCGCGGTGGCGGTCGACAAAATAGATGCGGCTGGGCCCGACACCGTGCACCGCCGGGATGTTGAGCTCCATCACCTCCACATGGGTGGGCACGGCCCAGGCGCCCAGGTCGAGCGCGCGTTTGTAGGCGGTGGCGGCGTCGCGCACGCGCAGGGCGATGGCGGCGATCACCGGTGCCTCGCCCGGCGCCACGCTGTGTGGCAGGCCGGCGGCATGGGCGTTGACGATGACGTTCATGTCGCCCTGGCGGTACAACATCACCTCGCGCGAGCGGTGCCGCGCCACCGGGCGAAAGCCCATCATCTCCAGCACCTGGCCCAGGGCCTGGGGCTTGGAGGTCGCGTATTCAATGAACTCGATGCCTTCCATGCCCAACGGGTTGGGCACGTCGGTGATGGCTTCTCGGTTGCTGTCGATGATGGTCATGGCGGGCGCTCTCCAAAAATGAATCAGACAGGCGCAACAGTAGCAGGTGCGGCCGCCGCGCCGGTGTGGGCGCCGCCCAGGAACAGGCGCTCGATGTGCGGATCGGCCAGCAGCTCGCTGGCGGGCTTCTGCAGCACCAGGCGCCCGGACTCCAGCGCGATCGCCTCGTCCGATATCTTGAGCGCGCTCTTGACGTTCTGCTCCACCATCAGCACCGTCGTGCCCTGGTCGGCCAGCTTGCGCAGCAGCTTGAAGACGTCCTGCACCACGATGGGCGACAGCCCGATGCTGGGCTCGTCGATCAGGATCACCTTGGGCCGCAGCAGCAGCGCGCGGCCGATCTCCAATTGCTTCTGCTCGCCGCCCGACAGGCTGGCCGCCGCGCTGTGCATGCGCTGCTTGACCCGGGGGAAGAAGTCCAGCACCTCGGGGATGCGCTCGTGGGTGGTCTTCATGCCCAGGGTGATGCCGCCCAGCTCCAGGTTCTCGTACACCGAGAGCTGGCCGAACAGGTTGCGCCCCTGCGGCACGAAGGCGATGCCTTTGGCCAGCAAGGCCTTCTGGCTGGCCCCGCCGATGTCCTCGCCGTCCAGCAGGATGCGGCCCTGGCGCGGCTTGAGCAGGCCGAACAAGGCCTTGAGCGCGGTGGACTTGCCCGCGCCATTGGGGCCCAGCAGCAGCGTGATGGAGCCGCGCCTGGCCTTGAAGCTCAGGTTGTTCAGGATCATGAAATCCTTGTAGCCCGCGACCACGTTGTCGAACTCGATGCAGGTGTCGGTCTGGCCCATGTCAATTCCCCAGGTAGGCGTCCAGCACCTGTTTGTTGCCGCGAATTTCCGCCGGCGTGCCGATGGCCATCACCTGCCCCTCCACCATCACCATGATGCGGTGGCACAGGTCCATCACGAAGTCCATGTTGTGCTCGATCACCACGAAGCTGCTCTTCTTGCCAAAGCGCGGGTTGTGGTTGAGGTCCTTGAGCAGGGTGCTGATGCCGCCCACCAGGCTGGGGTTGACCCCGGCGCAGGGCTCGTCGAGCAGCACCAGGTCGGGCTCGCTCATGAAGGCCATGGCGATGTCCACCAGCTTTTGCTGGCCGTAGCTCAGCTCGCCCGCCTTCTTGTCGGCCACGTGCCGGATGCGGAACTGATCGATCAGCGCGTCGGCCTTGGCGCCCAGGCCCGAATCACCGGGCGCGAACATGCGGCTGAACATGGACCCAGAATGCTCCTGCGCGGCCACGATCAGGTTGTCGCGCACGCTCATCTTGCCAAACACCTGCAATGTCTGGAAGGTGCGCCCCACCCCTTTGCGGTTGAGCTCCAGCGGCCCGCAGGTGGTGACGTCCTCGCCGTTGAGTTCGATCCTGCCTTCGTCGGGCGTGATCTGGCCCAGCATGCTGTTGAACAGCGTGGTCTTGCCCGAACCGTTGGGGCCGATGACGCCGAAGATCTCACCGGGTCGGACCTCGAAGCTCACGCCACCCACCGCCTGGATGGCGCCGTAGGCTTTTTTCAGACCGGTGACCTTGAGCAAGGGTGCTGTGCTCATGCCTGGGCTCCTTGTGCTTTTGCAGCAGCGGCGCGTGCCGCCGAGGCTTCTCTGGATTGCCGGCGCGCCTTGATGCGGTCGGGGATGGACAGCAGCCCGTCGGGCAGCCAGATCATCAGCAGCACCACGGCCGCGCCGAACACGAACAGGTACCAGGCCTGCGCGAAACGCAGCCACTCCGGCAGGATCACGCCCACCGCCGCGCCCAGCACCGGCCCCAGGAAGTAGCCCGGGCCGCCGACCACCACCATCAGGTACATCATGATGGAGGCGCCCACGGTGAAGGGGGCCGGCTCGATGAACTGCACCAGGCTGGCGAACAGGGCTCCGGCGATGCCGGCATAGACCGCACCGATGGCAAAGCTCAGCAGCGTGTAGCTGCGGGTGTCCACGCCCAGGCTCTCGGCCCGGATGGGGTTGTCGCGCAGCGCCGTGAAGGCCTTGCCCCAGGGACTGCGCAACAGCCCCCACAGCAGCACGGCCAGCAGGGCCGTCACGCCCAGCACCAGGTAGTAATAGGGCACGTTGCCTTCCAGGCTGAAGCCGAACAGGCTGGGCCGGGCGATGTTGTTGATGCCGAAGGTGCCGCCGGTGAGCCATTCCTCGTTGCGCATCACCAGCCAGATGGCGGTGTTGAAGCCCAGGGTGGCGAAGGCCAGGTAGATGGTCTGCACCCGCAGGGCCGGAAAGCCCAGGATGATGCCGACCACGAAGCAGATCAGCATGGCCGTGGGCAGGCCCAGCCAGAAGCTCAGGCCGGCCTTCATCATGATGGCCACGGTGTAGGCGCCGATGCCGAAGAAGGCGGCGTGCCCGAGCGACTTCTGCCCGGCGTAGCCCACCGTCAGGTTCAGGCCCATGGTGGCGATGATGTAGATCAGCCAGTAGGTCAGCAGGTAGACGCCGTAGTTCTTGAGGAACTGGGGCACCACGACGAGCACGGCGGCCGTGATCGCCAGGGCGATAAGGGTGGACTTTTTCATACCTTGCGCTCCACTTTCTTGCCCAGCAGGCCTTGTGGCTTGAACAGGATCACGACCATGAAGATCACCAGGGCCACGGCGTCCTTGTAGGCCGGTGAGATGTAGGCCGCGGCGAGGTTTTCGCACACGCCCACGATCAGCCCGCCCAGCAGCGCGCCACGGCTGTTGTTGAAGCCGCCGATGATGGCGGCGAAGAAGGCCTTGGTGCCCAGGCTCTCGCCCATGTCGAACTTGGCCAGATAGGTGGGCGTGACCAGCAGCGCGGCCGACACCGCCAGCACGGCGTTGATGGCGAAGGTGTAGAAGATCATGCGCGGCACGTTGATGCCCAGCACCGAGGCGCTCTCGGTGTTCTGGGCCACGGCCTGCATGGCGCGTCCGGTCACGGTCTTGGTGATGAAGGCCTGGGTGAACAGCACCAGGCCCAGCGCCAGCACGAAGGTGCCCACGTCGGAGGCCGAGATGGTCACGCCGGCGATGTTGAACAGCTTGTCGGGAAACAGACTGGGGAAGGGGTGGGCTTCGGCGCTGTAGCCGGCGCGCAGGCCGTTGCGCATGGCGATCGACAGGCCGATGGTGGCCACCACGATGGGCATCATGCCGTACTTGAACAACGGGTCCACGATGCCACGCTTGAACACCCAGCCCAGCACGAGGACGGCGGCGAAACACGACACCACAAAACCCAGCCACAGCGGCAGGCCCGCGGCCATGCACGCCAGCATCATGAAGGCCGGCAGCATCACGAACTCGCCCTGCGCGAAGTTGATCGTGCCGCTGGCCTGCCAGAGCAAGGTGAAGCCCAGTGCCGCCAGCGCGTAGATCGCGCCGGTGGACAGGCCACTGAAAAAGAGTTGGAGGAAGTCGACCATGGTGGCCTCGCGGTTGCGCGCGCCAGCCTGGCCACCCGCGATGGGGGCCAGGACGGCAGCGAGAAAAGGAACTTACTTCTTGGCGGGCGCGTTCAGCGGCGGCAGCGTGGCCACCACCTCCTGCTTGCCGGCCTTGACCTCGACCATGTAGCTCTCGCGGTCGAGGTCGCCGTTCTGGTCGAAGCTCACGTCCATGATGATGCCCGGGTACTTCTTGGCGCTGATCTCCAGGCCCTTCATGGCCTGGGCCACGGCCTTGCGGTCGAGCTTGCCGACCTTCTCGATCGCCGCCTTCATGGAGTACACGCCGGTGTAGCCCTTGATGCCGTTGTGGTCCGAGATGTACTTGTAGTCCTGGTAGAACTTGGCCTTGAACTTCAGCATCTCGGGGTTGGGCGCGTCCACCGTCAGGCCGACGTGGGCCACCGCGCCGTTGGCGGCATCGCCGGCCAGCTCGATCACCTTCTGGCCGGTCAGCGTGGTCTCGCCGATGATGGGCTTGTTCCAGCCTTGCTTGCGCAGTTCGCGCAGCGCGCGGGCCGACTCTTCCTCGTTCGAATAGACGAACACCGCGTCGGCGTTGCTCTGCTTGGCCTTGAGCACGGCGGCCGAGAAGTCGACCTGGCCGGCGTCGGTGGAGATCTCGGCCACGATCTTGGTCGACGTGCCGGCCAGGGCCTTCTTGATCATGTCCAGGCCGCCCTTGCCGAAGTCGTTGTTGACGTAGATCACCGCCAGTTCCTTGGACTTGGTGGTGATGTACTTGGCCACCTTGGGCATGGCCGTGGCCTGGGTGAAGCTGGTGCGGAAGATGTAGGGGTTGCCCTGCTGGGTGATGGCGGCGGCCTCGCCACCGGTCCAGTTGGGCAGCTCGGCGCGGCGGCTCTCGGCCATGCTGACCATGATGGAGCCCGAGAACACCGGGCCGAAGATGGCGAACACGCCATCGTCCACGGCCTTCTGCGTCAGGCCCTTGGCCACGCCGGGGTTGCTCTGGGTGTCGCTGGTGACGGTCTCGATCTTCTTGCCCAGGATGCCACCGGCCGCGTTGATTTCCTTCACCGCCAGCTCGACGCCGTTCTTGAAGTTGGTGCCGGCCGTGGCGCCGCCACCCGAGAGTTCGACGATGTTGGCGATCTTGATGGTCTGCTGGGCCTGGGCGCCGGCAGTGGCGACCAGGGCGGCGGCGACCGCGATCCATTTCAACGTGACGCGTTTGTTCATCTGTGTCTCCTGGGAGTGAAGTGCGGCGCCCCGGGGGCGGTCCTGCGTGGTGAATAGGTGAAGCCGGGTGAAGCGGCGATCGGGCTCAATTTGAACGCTCATCGATCAAATCTCCGATTCGGGCTCGACTGTAAGCAGCATCGTCAGCACAATCCAACGAAGTTTTGATTTTAAAGATCGATAATCGCTCAATATCGTTCGATCATCGATCATATCGCGGGTTAACACCAAGCAGCCTGGCGGGTCCGCCGTTCCTATGCTTCATGCCATGACAACACCCGCCCCCGCCCCGCCGGCCCTGGACAAACGCGACTGGATCGCCGGCCTGGAGAAGGGCCTGTCGGTGATCGAGGCCTTTGACGCCGAACACGCCCGGCTGACCGCCAGCCAGGCCGGCCAGCGCTGCGGTCTGACCCGCACCGCCGCCCGCCGTTACCTGCTGACACTGGCCCACCTGGGCTACGTGGCCACCGACGGCAAGCTGTTCTGGCTCACGCCCCGGGTGCTGCGCCTGGGCCAGTCCTACCTCGATTCGGCCCGCCTGCCGCGCACGGTGCAACCCTTCCTGCAACGCGTCACCGCCGGCACCCAGGAGATCGCCTACGTGGCCGTGCTGGACGGCGATGACGTGGTCTACATCGCCCGCAGCGGCACCCACCGCAACCTCAACAACGGCTACGGCCTGGGCACGCGGGTGCAGGCACAGGTGACCGCCGCCGGCCTGGCCATCCTGGCCATGCAGGGCGAGGCGGCGGCCGACGCCTGGCTGGCGCAGCGCGAACTCAAGGCCTTCACCTCGCACAGCATCGCCAGCAAGGAGCGGCTGCGGCTGGAACTGGCCCGGGTGCGTGCCCAGGGCTGGGCGCTGAGCGAGCAGCAGCTGGAACTCAACTACCGCGGCATCGCCGTGCCGCTGCACGACCACCACGGCGAGCTGGTGGGCGCGCTCAACATCTCCATGCCCATGAACCACGAAAGCAGCGCCGACGCCGTGGCGCGGGTGCTGCCCGTGCTGCAGGAAACCGCGCGGGCCATGCGCAAACTGCTCTGATCAGGGGCGGTGCCGCGCCAGGCGCCACACCTTGAACGCGCACAGGGTGGCCAGCACGGCGCTGGCGGTGGCCGCCCAGTAGACGCTGGCCAGCCCGAAGCGCGCGCTCAGCAGGCCGCCACACAAGCCGCCGATGACCCCGGGCAGGCCATAGCCCAGCACCGCGAACAGCGCCTGCCCGCGCCCGCGCAGGCGGCCCGGGAAATGGTGCGACAGCAGCGCGATGCACACCGTGTGGTGGGTGGCGAAGGTGATGGCGTGCACCGTCTGCACCAGCAGCAGCACCGGCAGCACCGGCCAGGCGGCGGTGAAGCCCATGCGCAGCGCGGTGAGCGCCGCCGCCAGCAGCAGCCAGGCCGACAGGCTCAGGCGCGGCAGCCAGCGGCCCTGGGTGAAGAACCAGGCGATCTCGCACACCACCGACACCGCCCACAACACGCCGATGACCAGCTTGCTGAAGCCCAGCGAATCCAGGTAGAGCGACAGGAAGATGTAGAGCGCGATGTGGGCCAGCACGTGGAAGAACAGCGCCGCGAAGAACCAGCGCACCGCCGGCTGGCGCAGCACCGGCCAGAGATCGACCCGCCCGCCCTGCGCCGCGTGCGCTTCCTTCATGTCGGGCAACCACCAGGTGCTGGCCACCACCGCCAGCAGGCTCAGCGTGGTCCAGGCCGGAAAGCTGCCCATGCCGGCGTGTTCGAACCAGGCGCCGGCCGCCATCACGGTGACCAGGAAACCCAGCGAGCCCCACAGCCGCACACGGCCGTAGCGGGCGGCATCGAAACGGCCACCCTGGCTGACCAGGTGGGCCATGGCGGCCTCGCTCATGGGCATCATGCCGCTGGTGTGGGCGAACATCAGCGACAGCAGCAGCAGCAGGCCGCCCAGCGACCACTCGAACCACAGGCCGATGGACAGCACCAGCGCGATCAGGGCGCTGTAGCGCAGCAGCTTGACGCGTTCGCCGGTGTGGTCGCTGAACCAGCCCCAGGCGTAGGGCGCGAACAGCCGCGTGCCCGACTGCACCGAGGTCAGCAGGCCGATGGCGAACAGCCCGTAGCCCAGCTCCTTGAGCCACAGGGGAAGGTAGGGATTGAAAAAGCCGATGTGCGCGAAATAGGACGCCGACAGCGCGGCAAAGGGCGCGAGCTGCCGGCGGCCCGGCGCGGTGGCCGGTGGCGAGGGAAACGGATCCAGGGTGGTGGTGGCGGTCACCCCCGGTGGCGGGGCGGACCGGGGACTGTCGGAACGGTGCATGCGGGCCATTTTCGCACCCACCCCGCGCCGGTGCGCCGCCCGCCCGGGGGCCGGCCGGTCACTTGCAGCCCAGGGCCTCGCATTCCTTGGCCAAGGCGTCGATCTGTTCCTTCAGTTCGCGGTCGCGCGTGTCGCACAGGGCGGCGGCGGCGGCCTTTTCGCTGGCGATCTGCGCCGCGTGGGTCTTGCCATAGAGGTTTTGCACGTAGCGGTATTGCTCAGCCGCCAGCCGCTCCTGGGTCTGCTTGCAACGCTGGCGGTGCAGTTCCAGCGCATTGCGCGCGTCCGGCAGCAGGCGGCCCTGGAGGTCGCGGCGGCGCCGCTCCTTCTGGCTTTCCTCGGTGAGCTTGTTCAGGCGCTGGGCTTCGGTCACCGGGGGTGCGTCACCGGCCTGGGGGACCGGCGGCACCGGAGCGGCGCCCGAGGCCGGCCGGACCTCGATTTCGCCACCCTTGCCCGCGCAAGGGGCGTCCTGGAAGGACACCTTGCCATCGGACCCGGTGCACTTGTTCACGGCCCAGGCCGGCGGGCCCGCCAGCGCCACACACAGGAAACAGAGCAGCCCAGCTTTCATGACGACCGCCTCCTACGCGTGCCCAGGCATGCCCAGGCCGATTCAGGACGCGCGCCGAACCGCCGCGATGTCCGGCGTGCCGACCTTCACGTCGCCACACTGGGCCCGCTGGCGCAGGGCGTGTTCCATCACCACCAGCGCCAGCAGCGCCTCGGCGATGGGGGTGGCGCGTATGCCCACGCAGGGATCGTGGCGCCCCTTGGTGATGACCTCGGTGGGCTGGCCATCGACGTCGATGGTGTCGCGCGGGATCAGGATGGAACTGGTCGGCTTGATGGCCATGGACACTTCGAGGTCCTGGCCGGTGCTGATGCCGCCCAGCACGCCGCCAGCGTTGTTGTGCGCGAATCCACCGGGGGTCAGCGCATCGCCATGGGTGCTGCCCTTGTGGGTCACGCTGTCGAAGCCGGCACCGATCTCCACGCCCTTGACGGCATTCAGGCCCATCATGGCGAAGGCGATGTCGGCGTCGAGCTTGTCGTACAGCGGCTGGCCCAGGCCCACGGGCATGTTCTGCGCCGTCACGCGCAGACGCGCGCCACACGAGTCGCCGCTCTTGCGCAGCTCGCCCATGTAGGCCTCCAGCGCCGACACGTCGGCCACGGGGGCGAAGAAGGGGTTGTTCGGCACGTGGTCCCAGCTCTCGAAGGGAATCTGCACGTCGCCGATCTGCGTCATGCAGCCGCGGAAGGTGGTGCCGTAGCGTTCCTTGAGCCACTTGCGGGCCACCGCGCCAGCGGCCACGGTGGGCGCGGTCAGCCGGGCCGAGGAACGGCCGCCGCCACGCGGGTCGCGGATGCCGAACTTGTGCCAATAGGTGTAGTCGGCGTGGCCGGGGCGGAAGGTCTGCAGGATGTTGCCGTAGTCCTTGCTGCGCTGGTCGGTGTTGCGGATCAGCAGGGCGATGGGCGTGCCGGTGGTCTTGCCCTCGTACACGCCGCTGAGGATCTCGACCGCGTCGGGCTCGTTGCGCTGGGTGACGAACTTGGACGTGCCGGGACGGCGGCGGTCGAGTTCGACCTGGATGTCGGCCTCGCACAGGTCCATGCCCGGCGGGCAGCCGTCGATCACGCAGCCGATGGCCGGGCCGTGGGATTCACCAAAATTGGTGACTGCGAAGAGGTTGCCGAAGGTGTTGCCGCTCATGGCGGGGATTATCCCAGAGCCCCGGGACGGTGGCCGCACGAGGCTGGAATGCTTCATGCTTGACAGGGCCTTGCAGCATCAGTCCCGCTGCAGAAGGAGAACCCCATGCTCGACCGCACCGGCACCCAGTTTTCCCACGTCAAGCCCACGGACACCACCTATGTCTCTGGCGGGCTGCGCGACTTTTTCCTCTACCGCGACCTCGGCATCGCCGAGGCCACCCACGGCAAGGTGATCGCGCACCTGGTCAAGGCCAACATGGCACCGGATGAGGGCACCGGCTGGCACCGACATGATGCGGATTTCCAGATCGTGATCATGGTCAAGGGCTGGGCCCGCTTCATGTACGAGGACCAGGAGACCCTGGTGGAAGCCGGCGACGTGGTGCACCAGCGCCCGGGCATACGGCACTACCTGTTCGACTACTCGCCCGACATGGAGTACCTGGAGATCGTCTCGCCGGCGGATTTCAAGACCATCGACGTGGACCCGGTGTGTGTGGTGCCGCCGTCGACACCTTGGAAGTAACGTTCGTCGAGTGTGTGCGCGTCGGCTTCGCGGGATCGGGGCGACGGGGTGCCCTGTTCCGCTCATGTCCCCCGGGCGCTGCGCGCCCTCCGCCTTTACTTCGCTGCACAGGGTACCCCGCCACCCCGATCTGAAACGGTGTTGGCATGCCACCGTGGGTTCACCACCCCGCCGGCTGCCCGGGGGCATGGTGTGCGTGGCGCAGCGGCATAAAGGGGGAGGCCGAAGGCCGGAGGACAGCCGCGGAGCCAGGTACGCCGTGGCCCCGGGCGTACAAGCCACCTCAACTCAAAACTCGGCATCCAACTCGTCAATCTCCTCCGGCTCCTCCAGCGCCGCCGCCACCCACTCCCGCATCGCCGGCAGGGCCATGATGCGCTGGCAATAGGCCGCGCACACCGGGTCCAGCGCCACGTCGTAGGTCAGGAAACGGGTCACCACCGGCGCGTACATCGCGTCCGCCATGCAAGGGTGCTTGCCGAACAGGAAGGGGCCGCCGTGGGTCACCAGGCACTCCTTCCAGATCGCGACCACCCGCTCGATGTCGGCCTGCGCGCGCGACCACACCTTGAAGTTCGGGAAATGGGCCTTGATGTTCATGGGCAAGGCACTGCGCAAGGCGCTGAAGCCCGAGTGCATCTCGCCACAAATGGCCCGGCAGTGCGCGCGCGCCTTCAGGTCCGCCGGCAACAGCGCGGCGCGCGGCTTGACCTCGTGCAGGTACTCGCCGATGGCCAGCGTGTCCCACACCTTCACCCCGTTGTGCAGCAGGGAAGGCACCAGCATGCTGGACGACAGCAGCAGCATCTCCGCCTTCATGGCCGGATCGTCCGGCGGAATCACCTTCTCCACGAAGTCCAGCCCCGCCAGCCTGCACATCAGCCAGCCCCGCAAGGCCCAGGCACCGTAGTTCTTGCTGCTGATCGTCAATTGGGCCTTGGCCATGGGTTCACTCCTCGTTGGTGGGGGCCATCAGCAAGCCCTGTGCCAGATGGAGACGCGCCGATGAACGCACCCCACCACCGTGTGGCGCTGGCCCGCAAATTGCGTGGCTCCATGCACCGGACCACAAGTCCCCCGCACGACAGGACCCCCATGCTGTACCAGGCCTACCAGAACCAGTCCGACCTGTTGTCCCCCCTGCGCCTGCTGGCGCAACACACCGGCGCCGCCCTGTGGCTGCACAAGACCGAACGCAGCCTGTTGCGCCGCGTCGCGGCCGCCAGCGAGGTGTTCCACCGCTTGAAGCTCACCCACACCCGGCCGCCCTACCGCATCGACAGCGCGCGGGTCCAAGGCGAGACCGTGCCGGTGACCGAGGAAAAGACGCTGGAACTGCCCTTTGGCACCCTCTTGCACTTCAAGAAAAGTGGCGTTGGCGACCAGCCGCCGGTGCTGCTGGTGGCGCCGCTGTCGGGCCACTTCGCCACCCTGCTGCGCGAGACCGTGCGCACCCTGCTGCAGGACCACGACGTCTACATCACCGACTGGCACAACGCGCGCGACGTGCACCTGCGCCACGGGGCCTTCCGGCTCGACGACTACGTCGACTACATGGTGCGCTTCATCGCCCGCATCGGTCCCGGATGCCACGTGGTGGCGGTGTGCCAGCCCTGCGTGGCGGCGCTGGCGGCCACCGCCCTGATGGCCGAGGACGACCACCCGGCCCAGCCGCGCAGCCTGACGCTGATGGCCGGCCCGGTGGACTGCCGCGTCAACCCGACCGAAGTGAACCGGCTGGCGGTCAGCAAGCCCATCACATGGTTCGAGCAGAACCTGATCAGCCACGTGCCCCTGCCCCACGCCGGCTTCATGCGCCGGGTCTACCCGGGTTTCGTGCAGGTCAGCGCCTTCATGAGCATGAACCCGGACCGCCACAAGCAGTCCTTCATCGACATGTTCAACCACCTGGTCGATGGCGACGTGGAACAGGCGACCGTGATCCAGAACTTCTACGAGGAATACCTCGCCGTCAACGACCTGCCGGCCGAGTTCTACCTGGAGACGGTGGAGAAGGTGTTCCAGACCTACGACCTCGCGCGCGGCGAGCTGGTGGTCAACGGCCGCCGCGTGGACTGCGGCGCCATCCGGCGCACCGCCCTGATGACGGTGGAAGGCGAACGCGACGACATCTGCGCGGTGGGCCAGACCGTGGCCGCGCAAGACCTCTGCACCCGCGTGCGCCCTTACCTCAAGACCCACCACATCCAGACCGGCGTGGGCCACTACGGCGTGTTCAGCGGCCGCAAGTGGAACCAGCAGATCTACCCACGCGTGCGGGACATGATTCACGCGGCCTGCGGCTGATCGGCCAGCTGGCGGCGCAGGTGCTCGATGAAGGCCTGCGCCACGGCATTGCGCAGCCGGCCCGGCCGGTACAGCAAGGCCACCCGGCGCTGGATGACCGGACGCCGCAGCGGCAGCACCACCAGGTCGGTGCCGACCAGCGAGGTGGTGTAGAGCCGGGGCATCAGGCCCAGCGCCAGGCCACCACGGACAAAGGCGTACAAGGTCTCGGCGTAGTCGACCCGGTAGGGCGTGTGGGCAATGCGTCCGAACTGCGCGCTGGCCGGCCCGGCCAGCGCCGGCATGCTGCCGCTGCTGAACAGGACCAGTTGCGCCTGCGCGATGGCGCGCCAGGTGGCGCTGCCCGCCCGCGCCAGGGCGTGGTCGCGCGGCACCACCAGCACCAGCGGGTCGTCGAACAGCTCCACGCAGCTCAGCCCCGAGGGCGGCTGGGTCACGGCCGCCACCGCCACGTCGAGCTCGCCCGCGCGCAGCGCGTCGATCAGTGCGTTGGACGGCCGGTCGCGCACCTCGAACTCCACCTCGCCCGGCGCGCTGTCGATGAAGCCGCGTATGGCCTGCGCGAGCAGGCCGCTGGCCGAGGGCACCACCCCCACCCGCACCACCGCCCGCCCGCGCTGCACCACGCCCGCGATGTCCTGCAGGGCCAGGTCCACCGTGTGGACCAGGAAACCCGCCCGCTCCAGCACCGCCGCGCCGATGGGCGTGAGCTCGACCTGGTGGGTGGAGCGCTGCAACAGGCGTGCGCCGATCAGGTGCTCCATCTGCTTGATGGCGTTGCTCAGTGCCGGCTGCGTGATGGACAACAACCCGGCCGCGCGCCCGAAATGGCGCTCGCGCGCCAGCGTGGCAAAACACTGCAGGTGGCGCAGCGTGAGGCCCCGCAGCGCCGAGCTCGCTTGCTCATTCATGGCTTGAATGAAATCATAGTTATTTGAAACTTTGATTATCAAACAACGGGTCCTAAACTGAAACCATGCCCGCCCCCGATCCCCGCGCCCACCCCCTCACCGACGGCCCGCTCGACCTGCGTGCCTTCCTGCACGCCATCCCCAAGGTGGAGCTGCATTGCCACCTGTTCGGCACCGTGCGCAAGGCCACCTTCATCGACCTGGTCGAGCGCGCCGGGGCGCCCATCGCCCGCGAGGAGATCGAGGCCTTCTACACCCGGGGCGACAAGCCGGTGGGCGTGCTGCGCGTGCTGCGGGCGCTGGATGCCCATCTGATCCGACACCCCGACGACCTGTACCGCCTCACCCACGAGTACCTGGAAGACGCGGCCAGCCACAACGTGCGCCACGCCGAGTTCTTCTGGAACCCCACCGGCACGGTGCATGTCTCGGGCATTCCCTACGCCGACGCGCAGGCCGCCATCGTGCGCGCCATCGGCGACGCCGGGCGCGACTTCGGCATCGCCGGGCGGCTGGTCCCCAGCATCGACCGTGAGGCCAGCCCCGAGGCGGCGCTGGAATTGGTCGACTGGATGGTGGCGCACCGCGCCGAGGACGTGGTCGGCCTGGGCATCGACTACCGCGAGGTCGACCGACCGCCCGAGCTGTTCGCCCTGGCCTACCAGCGGGCACGCGAGGCCGGCTTCAAGACCACCGCCCACGCGGGCGAATTCGGCATGCCCTGGCACAACGTCGCCACCGCGCTCGATATGCTGCAGGTGGACCGGGTGGACCACGGCTACACCATCATCGACGCGCCCGACTTCGCCCGCCGCTGCGCCGAGCAGGGCGTGGTCTTCACCGTCGTGCCCACGAACTCCTACTACCTGCGCACGCTGGCGCCCGAACGCTGGGCGCTGGACCACCCGATACGCCAGATGGCCGCGCTGGGCCTGCGCCTGCACCCCAACACCGACGACCCCACCCTGCACCACGTGACACCCACCGGCGCCTGGGAAATGATGGTGCGCGACTTCGGATTTGGCCTCGACGCGCTGCACGGCTTCATGCTCAACGGACTGGACGCCGCCTGGATGGACAGCGGCCAGCGCCAGGCCTGGCGCGATACATGGAGCGCCGAATTCCAGGCCCTGCGCGCCCGGCTCAGCCCCGCCGCCCTGGCCGCCTTGCCCAACCCCTGACCTGCCCTTCTGAAAGACCACCCATGCGCACCCGCACCCTCCTCCGTCTGGCCCTGCCCCTGCTGACCGGCCTGCTGGCCGCCGCCTCGCCCCTGCTGGCCTCGGCCCAGGCCTGGCCCGGCGCCAAGCCCATCACCCTGGTCGTGCCCTTCACCGCCGGCGGCAGCGTCGATTTCAGCGCCCGCCTGGTCGCCACGCGACTGGGCGAGCGGCTCAAGCAGTCGGTGGTGGTCGAGAACGTGGCCGGTGCCGGCGGCGCCATCGGCGTGACCCGCGTGACCCAGGCCAACCCCGACGGCTACACCCTGGTGGTCGGCCCCGACAGCCCGATCGCGATCGGCCGCCTGGTCAACCCCGCCGCCTTCAAGTACGACCCGCTGACCGACCTCGCACCCGTGGGCCTGATCAGCACCGCGCCCATGGTGCTGGTGGCCCGGCCCGGCCTGCCGGTCAACAGCTACGCCGAGTTCGTGCAGCTGGCCAAGAAATCGCCCGGGCGCTACAGCTACGCCACCTCGGGCATCGGCACCGTGCTGCAGCTGTCCATGGAGCTGCTCAAGGAGCAGAGCGGCACCTTCGTGACCCACATCCCCTACCGGGGCGGCGCGCAGATCGCCTCGGACGTGATCGGCAACCAGGTCGACCTGGCCATGCTGGTGGCCACCACGGCGGCTCCCCACGTGCTGGCCGGGCGGGTCAAGGCCCTGGGCGTGACCGGCGGCAAGCGCCTGGCCGCGCTGCCGCAGGTGCCCACCTTCGGCGAGATGCCGGGCCTCAAGGGCTACGAGATGAACACCTGGATCGGCCTGTTCGCGCCGGCCCGCACGCCGGCCGACATCGTCAGCCGCCTCAACCACGAGCTGGGCGAGGTGTTGAAGTCGGACGAGGTGCGCGCCAAGTTCGCCGAACAGGGCGCCACCGCCGGCAGTGGCAGCGCGGCGGAGTTCGGCGCCTTCGTGCGGGCGGAATACACGCGCAACCAGAAGATCGTTCAGCGCGCCAACATCAAGGAGTGATGGGGCTGCCCATGCCGGCCACGGCGCGGGCCAGCGCCAGGTCCCAGCCGGCCCAGCCGCAGCTCTTGAACAGCACCGGCCCGCGCCGCCGACCGCCGCCCTGGCGCACCACGTCGGCCAGGGTCAGCAGGCCGTCCATGGGCACGCCGGCCAGCAGCAGGTCACCGGCTTCGTGCAAGGCCTCGGGGGTGTCGATCACCACCTCGCCCACCCGGGCCACGTGCCGGCACAGCGCGGCGTCCAGCTCCACCATCTGCGGCGTGAAGGCGCCCACGGCGGCGATGAAGCTGTGGTCCGGGAGCTGACCCCGCAAGACCACGCCGCTGGCCGGCGTGGCCGTCACCACCAGCGGGCAATCGGCCAGCGCCGCATCGGCATCGGCCACCACGCGGGCCACCAGGCCCAGGGCGCCGGCCTCGTCCGCCAGCGCCCGGGCACTGGCGCTGCTGCGTGAAGTCACCCACACCTCGCGCACGCCCAGGCCCTGGGCGAAGGCGTGCAGGTGGGCGCGTCCCTGCACCCCGGCGCCAACGATGAGCAAGGGGCCGTCGGTGCGGGGCGCCAGCAGCCGGGCCGCCAGCAGCGACACCGCCGCCGTGCGCCGGGCCGTGACGGTGGGCCCGTCCAGCACGGCCAGGCGCTGGCCGCCGGCCACGTCGAACACCACCACGTCGCCCTGGATGCTGGGCCACGCGCTGCCCACGTTCGCGGGGGTGTAGGTGATGAGTTTGGTGATGGCCACGCGCGCGTCGTGGGCGGGCATCACGAACAGGCTGCCGCCGCCGGGCAGCGGCTGCACCAGGCGGGGCGGTACGGTGACGGCGGGATCGAGGAGCAGCGCTGCGATTTCGTCGGCCAGCGCTGCGGGGGTGGGCCAGGCCGTGGCGCTGGCCGGGCTCACACTCACAGCTTGGTGGTGTCGGACTCGTCCTCGGCCGATGCCGGCCAGTCGCGGATGTAGGCCTTGAGCATCTTGTTCTCGAAGTTCTGGCTGTCGACCACGGCCTTGGCCACATCGTAGAAGCTGATCACGCCCATCAGCATCTTCTTGTCCATCACCGGCATGTAGCGCGCGTGGCGGTCCAGCATCATGCGGCGGACCTCGTCCAGCTCGGTTTCCATGGTGCAGGTCAGCGGGTGGTCGTCCATCGCCGTGCGCACCACCGTCGTGCCCACCGCGCCGCCGTTGCGGACCACGGTCTGGATGACTTCCCGGAAGGTCAGCATGCCCACCAGGTCGCCATGGTCCATCACCACCAGCGAGCCGATGTCCTTCTCGGCCATCAGGTTCAGGGCGCTGGCCAGCGGTTCGTCGGGTTGGGCCGTGTAGAGCGTGTTGCCCTTGACGCGCAGGATGTCACTGACTTTCATGGGTTTCCTCCGGGGCCTCGACGGCCATTGGACTGGATAGGTGGCTCAAATATAGCCCACATAATCGGCTTCAACACAAGCTTGCGGGCCCGCCCCGCCTTGCGCCACGAGACAAACCACCCTGGAGACTTCCATGCCCGGTTATTCCGACCCCGGCTTCGACACCCTGGCGCTGCACGCCGGCGCGTCGCCCGACCCCAGCACCGGCGCGCGCGCCGTGCCCATCCACCTCACCACCTCCTTCGTCTTCGAGTCCAGCGACCACGCGGCGTCGCTGTTCAACCTGGAACGCGCCGGCCACGTCTACAGCCGCATCAGCAACCCCACCAACGCGGTGCTGGAGCAGCGCGTGTCGGCGCTGGAGGGCGGCATCGGCGCCATCGCCACCGCCAGCGGCCAGGCGGCGCTGCACCTGAGCGTGGCCACCCTCATGGGCGCGGGCTCGCACATCGTGGCCAGCACGGCGCTCTACGGCGGCAGCCAGAACCTGCTGCACTACACCCTGCGCCGCTTCGGCATCGAGACCACCTTCGTCAAGCCCGGCGACATCGACGGCTGGCGTGCCGCCGTGCGCCCCAACACCAAGCTGTTCTTCGGCGAGACCGTGGGCAACCCAGGGCTGGACGTGCTGGACATGCCCACCGTGGCGCAGATCGCGCACGAGGCCGGCGTGCCGCTGCTGGTGGACTCCACCCTCACCTCGCCCTACCTGGTCAAGCCGCTGGAACACGGCGCCGACCTGGTCTACCACTCGGCCACCAAGTTCCTCAGCGGCCACGGCACCGTGATCGGTGGCATCGTGGTCGACGGCGGCAGCTTCGACTGGGAGGCCTCGGGTCGCTTCCCCGAACTGAGCCAGCCCTACGACGGCTTCCACAACATGGTGTTCAGCGAGGAAAGCACGGTCGGCGCCTTCCTGCTGCGCGCGCGCCGCGAAGGCCTGCGCGACTTCGGTGCCTGCATGAGCCCGCACACCGCCTGGCTCATCCTGCAGGGCATCGAAACCCTGCCGCTGCGCATGGAGCGCCACATGAGCAACACCGAGAAGGTGGTGCAGTTCCTGGCCAGCCAGCCCTTCGTGGCCCGCGTGGGCCACCCCATGCTCGAATCGCACCCCAGCCACGCGCTGGCCAACCGGCTGCTGCGCTTCGGCGCACGCGGCGCCGGCTCGGTCTTCAGCTTCGACATGAAGGGAACGCGCGAACAGGGCAAGAAATTCATCGAGACGCTCAAGATCTTCAGCCACCTGGCCAACGTCGGCGACTGTCGCAGCCTGGTGATCCACCCCGCCAGCACCACCCACTTCCGCATGAGCGACGAGGCCCTGGCCGGCGCCGGCATCACCCAGGGCACCATCCGCCTGTCCATCGGCCTGGAGGATCCGGACGACCTGATCGACGACCTGAAGCGCGCACTGAAGGCGGCCGAGAAAGCGGGGGCCTGACCATGCAACTGCAAGTCAACGGCGCCACAGCCTACTGCTACACCGGCGGCAAGCCCTTCAACCCCGCGCTGCCCACGGTGGTGTTCATCCACGGCGTGCTCAACGACCACAGCGTGTGGGGCCTGCAAAGCCGCTACCTGGCCAACCACGGCTTCAACGTGCTGGCGGTGGACCTGCCGGGTCACTGCCGTAGCGCCGGCGACGCCCCCGAAACGGTGGAACAGGCGGCCGATTTCATCGTTGCCCTGCTCGACGCCGCGGGCGTGGCGCGCGCCGCGCTGGTGGGCCACAGCTGGGGTTCGCTGATCGCGCTGGAGGCCGCGTCCCGCCTGGGCACACGCGCCACCCACCTGGCGCTGGTGGGAACGGCCTACCCGATGAAGGTCTCGCAGGCGCTGCTGGACACCTCCATCAGCGACCCGGAGCAGGCGCTGAAGATGATCAACGTGTTCTCGCGCTCCACCCTGGCCCCGCCGCCCTCGGCCCTGGGGCCGGGCACCTGGGTGTATGGCAACAGCCTGGCCCTGGGCCGGCGCGTGCTGCGCAGCAACCCCCGGGTCAACGTGTTCCACCGCGGCTTCAAGGCCTGCAACGACTACGCCAACGGTGAAGCGGCGATGAAGGCCGCGACCTGCCCGGTGCTGTTCGTGCTGGGCGCGCAGGACCAGATGACCGTGCCCAAGGCGGCCCAGACGCTCATGCACGCCGCACGCGAAAGCGGCAAGCCACCCCACGTGGTGACGGTGCCGGTCGGCCACCACCAGATGACCGAGGCGCCGGACGAAACGCTGTTCGCGCTGGCGCGGTTTCTCAAGACGGCCTGAGCGGATGCCACTTCCACCCGGAATGGGTGGAAGTCAATGAACCCCTCACGGACAGGCGCTACAGCCCGTGCGGCCTCTCGGTCCCCTCGGCGGTCGACCCGAACATCTGCAGACGGAGCACCCCGTACCGCCGGCAGATGTCGGCAATGCGCTGTGAAGTGTCTGGCGCGATGTGCATGGCGAGAATTGTGAGACAGGCAGGCCGGCCACTCACAGCGACCGCAGCAGGTACTCGGCGCGCGCCAGTTGCCGGGGCGCGTCGGGCATCGCATCGGCTTCGATCACCACCCAGTCCTGCGTCAATGCCAGGGAGTCGCCCGCCGTCAGAAAGACGTCCTGGGTGGCGCCGGGCTGCGTCAGCCACAGGCGGCCGCTGAGCACCTGCAGGTTCGTGCCCTGGGCGGCGTGGATGGTGCGGGCCTGGCCGGGCAGCAGCCGCGTCGGCGCGATGTCGCCCCGCCGACCGGTGCGTGTGGCCCGCGCCTGGCGGCGCAAGAGGCCCAGAACGGCAGCGAGGAAAGAGGGTGCGGTGGCGGTGGTCATGGCAAGCTCCTGTGATGGGCATCCACTGTCGCGCGGCCGGCCCGCGCGCAACAGACACAACGGCCGGCTTTCTGTGCCGCCGCAAGGGCACAGTCCGCCCATCTGTGCTGCACCGCTTGAGGCCCGTCTGTACCGCTTCGCGCCGACAGGCCGCGGTGGCAAACCGTCCCGGCGCGCTACGATCACCCCACCATGGCCGCCCCGCCCTCGTCCGCCCCCATCCACACCGAGCAGCCCCTGCCCGACGCCCGGGCACAGCCGCAACGCCTGTACGCCCAGCTCGCGCAGCGTCTGGCGCGGCTGATCGACAGCGGCGCGCTCAAGGCCGGTTCGCGCCTGCCATCCATACGCGAGCTGGCGGCCAGCGAGGGCGTGTCGATCTCGACCGTGAACCAGGCGTTGCACCAGCTGGAGGAACAGGGCCTGGTGCAAGCCAAGCCCAAGGCCGGCTACTTCGTGCGGCGCGGACGGCGCAGCGTGACGCCGCTGGTGACCACCACGCCGCCGCTGCGCAGCTTCACGCTGGAAGCGCAACGGCGCTCGGAATCCTTCGCCACGCTGGAACAACCCGGCGACCGCGCCTGCTTCGGCGGCTACCTGCCGCAGGAAAGCGACCTGTTCGACGAGGAGCGGCTGCGCATCGCCATGGGCCGCGCCTCGCGCCTGCACCGCCAGAGCCTGACCCGCTACAACAACGCCGACATGGGCACCCACAGCCTGCGCCAGGCCGTGGCCCGGCGCGCGCTGTACCTGGGCTGCACGCTGGCGGCCGAACACATCATCACCACCGCCAGCTGCACCCAGGCCGTGAGCCTGTGCCTGCAGGCCGTCACCAAGCCCGGCGACGTGGTGGCGCTGGAATCGCCCACCTACTTTGGCTACATCGACCTGCTCGAAGCCCTGGGCCTGCGCGCGCTGGAAATCCCCACCCACCCGCGCAACGGCGTCTCGCTGCCCGCGCTGGAACTGGCGCTGGACACCCAGCCGGTCAAGGCCGTGCTGCTGGCGCCCACGCTGTCCAACCCGCTGGGCGCGGTCATGTCTCTGGCCCACAAGCAGGCCCTGGTGCGCCTGCTCACCGCGCGCGGGCTGCCGCTGATCGAGGACGTGGTGTTCAACGACCTGCTGGCCAGCGACGAGCGCCGCAAGGCCGCCAAGGCCTACGACACCGACGGTTTCGTGATGGTGTGCGGCTCCTTCGCCAAGACCCTGTCGCCCGGCCTGCGCCTGGGCTGGGTCGAGGCCGGCCGCTGGCGCGACACCGTGGCCAACCGCAAGCGCCTGCAGGGCGCGGCCACCAACGTCATCCTCGAAGAAGCCCTGGCCGACCTGCTCACCCAGGGCTTCTACGAAGCCAACCTGCGCCGCATCAACCTGGCCATGCGCCACCGCCTCAAGGAAGCGCGGCACATCATCGGCCAGCACTTCCCACGCGGCACCCGCGTCAGCAACCCGCCCTCGGGCTACGCGCTGTGGGTGGAACTGCCCGAAGGCACGGACAGCATGGCCCTGTTCCGCCTGTGCACCGCCCAGGGCATCACCTTCGGCCCCGGCCCCCTGTTCACCGCCACCGACCGCTACCGCAACTGCTTGCGGCTGAGTTTGTCGGGGGCGTGGGACCCTGGCACCCAGGAGGCCCTGGCGCTGGTCGGGCAAACGGCCTGCCGGCTGGTGAACAGCGGACAAGACCTGCAAGTGCTGGCGGCCTGAGACGGCGGGCTTCGCCGGCCTGGCCCCCGCCTACGACATCCTGCCCATGCGCTACGCCTCCATCGGCGGCGGCCTCGACCCGGACCTCGCCCCCATCACCCCCCGGCTGGGCCGCATGGGCGCCAAGCCCCAGGTGTGGCGACAGACCGCGCAGGCGGCCCACAGCTTCTGGCGCGCGGTGGAGCACAACCAGGTGGGACTGCCGGTGTCGCCCGCGTTCCGCAAGCTGGCGCGACGCAATCTGGCGGTGGTGCAGGCGTTTGTGGCGCCCTTGCTGCCGGGATAGACACGGCCTGGGCGCCGCCCAAGGCACCCACAAGGACCGTCACACGGGCGCCTGTGCGTGTGGCAATTCACCGACATCTCTACCAAATGGGGGATGGCTGGCGCAACTGTGTCGCCTCTACGATCCAAGAACCGCCACCCGACGACGGATGGCAGGGTCCTTGACATCACGCCCCACCAGCATGCCTCGCCCACAGCCAACGCCACCGTCGCTCATCAAAAATGCCTGGATGAAATCCGCCGTCGGCCTCGTGGCCAGCGTGCTTGCCATCGGTGCGCTCGCCTTTCAGATTGGCCCTCTGGGCACCGCGCACGAAGCCCGGTTGACCCGGGAGCCAGAGTCCTCTCTGGCCAAGGCGGCCGACAAGGTGGGCGTGCTGATCAAGGGCAAGGTGCACGAGGAAATCACCCACATTGGCGCCGGCTGCCCCATCGAGCGCAACCAGTTGGGGGACGACACGTTCTGCTCGACCCAGGACGGCATGGCCGCCTCGCCCTTCGTGATTTACGGCGTGCGCTGGAACGACCTGCCACCCTTTGCCCTGTCGCCAGGGGAAGGTGACTGCAAGTTTCTCGGCCAGGCCTACGTCTGCAAGCCACAAACCGTGCGCTTCAGCACCCAGCCGCTGTGTTGGTACTGCCTGTTCAAGGACGCTGAAAAAACCGCCCAGACCAAACGCATCGTGGGCGGCTGTGAGCGGGCATCTCCCGACATCGCGCGCGGCAACCTCATGACCCGTTCGCACTTCGGCGACCTGCAGTTCCTGCATGGCATGGCCAGCCAGGACGGCATGCACCCCGTGCTGACACGGGCCCAAATTCTGGACTGGATCGAATTTGCCTGGAAAGTGTCGTCGGGTGAGATACCCACCTCGGGGCGGTTGAAGGATGTGCCGCTGCAAACCTTCAAGGAGCACTTCGGCTGCACCGAATGGACCGTGGCCGACCTCTATCTGCTGGGGCGCCAGGACACGAAATCCGGCCTGATCAGCCAGATCCGCCACATCGCCTTCGGCTCGGTGCTGCACACCGTGCAGGACTCCTTCGCCGCCGCACACGTCAGCCGCGAACCCGGCCTCAGCACCCAAACCTGTGACGGCACCCACTTCGTCAAACCCCGCCCCATCGTCGAATTCCACACCTACGGCGCGCAAGACGGCACATTGCACGACCACGGTGACGAACGCCAGGCCATGGTCACTGGCGAAGGCCCCGACGACTGGCCTTCGGCCATCCTGGCGACGAAGCAGTTGTTCGAGCTGAACCAGAATGGCGCGAAATGGGCCGATGCCCGGGTTTATGTGGAATGTTTGTTTGAGTTGAGTGGGGACAGGAAGTCGGCGTCGCCGGGCGAGGCGTTTCGGAGGCGATAGAGATCACATGGATCGAGTAAGCAATGAAGGGCTGCATACGACCCACAAGAGACACTCATCCGGCAACCTCAAAGCGGTCTGTCATGTGCCGAAATCGATGGTGTCCAGCGGGCTGACCGCTCCGCCCGCAGCCATGCCAATGAATGAAAAAGCGTACCAAGTACCGGCAGACCTTCTCGGTGCTGAGGCTATAGAGCAGGTAACGAACACGCTCCCGGACTTGGTCCAACAGTCGAGTGGAGCGCAAAAAAGGCGTGCCGGGTTTCATGGAATTTTATACTTGTGTTTTTGCACAGCGTATCGAGCGCCAACCCAGGCTGCAATCCACCTTCAGGAGGAAGCCGTGTCCAGAATATCCCGCATCGTCCAGCTTATCCCGCAAGTTCTGCGGGATACATTACGTTATCCCTCATAGGCCACCATGGGCATTAGCAACTACGCTTTGGACACGTTTGTCGCGCAAGATATGTCGAAGCTGACACAGCTCTCGATCAAGTCGTTGGCTGAGGAATTTCCGAACGCAGACAAGTGGTTTGCGCAGTTTGTCCTTCGGAGAATTTTCCAGGCACATGTGCCGGATGAGAAGGCTGCATTGGCGTTTGCAATAATTCGCCGAACACACGCGTCGTTGCAGGAATGGGAACTCGCCAGTGCTGCTGCCCAAGGCGATTTGCGGAGTATTGGCACGTTCTTCAGCGTACTTCGCCATCTGGAAAGCTGCATTAGCTCCGTCTGGCAAGGACTTGAGTTCGCTCGAAAGTCGTTGGGTCAAGATCTTTTCAAGAAAGGAGACGGGAGCGCCTACGAGCGCATGAACTGGGTCTACAACGTCTCTCGCCACTTTGATCCAGAAGCTCTCCCGCAAGGCGACACCCACCGGGTCTGGCTAAGCGATCAGGCAATGCATACCCGAGAGCAGGCGGTCAGCTTCGATGAACTTCGGGAGGCCATTAGGATGCTCGCGCGTGTTTCCGAAAAGGTTGCGGGAACATAAGTGATAACCCTGCGCTCAACCGGACCTGCGCGAAAAGCTGCGCAGGCCGGTTAGCTCCACGTTAGCCGTCATGAACCCCAACTACTCGTACACCGCCGGTCTCGACGCCACTTGGACGGTGCTCGCGGTGATGGGCTCAGGTCTATTCATCGTAGGGGCCGCACGCCTTGTGTGGTCGGCCAGGCTTATTCACCGCCTTAGCTTAAAGACCTTTTCATTCTTTGGCCTAGCCGCAGCAACGCTAGCGGTCACTTTCGCCTTCTTCCCACTTGTCTATTGCACACTTAATCTCGCAGAACAACCATTTTTCTCGGCTGCATTTTGGAGATCGGAATTGGCCACTGGCGCGTTCGCTCTTCGAATCTCAAGCTACGTCTTGTCATTCCAAGTCTCCAGGTCTATCTATCGCTTCATCACGCGCAAAAGAGAACTCGCGAGGATACGCACACAGCGTGGTCTGAAGGAGCATGAGATTGCCAACTTCACAGTCAATCTAAAGCCGGCCGAGGCGAAGCTGTGGTTATCCGGCGATCTTGCTCTCGTATCTTCGGCACAGTTCGCCTTTTACCTATCAACATTGGCCGCGCTCTGGCTGTGCGTAATTGATGGCAAGCCTTCAATTGCAGTTGCTGCGGCCAGTTGGTGCCTGCTGTTCATATCGGATGACTGGTCAATAGTCTCAGACTACACAGACCACTATCAAACTGTTGGGCTCAAGTCGCATATGTACAAGGTACACGCATTCAACTTGGCGCTTGCCGTATTGACGCCAGTTGCCTTGTTCGCAACATCCGACTTGATGCTTGCGCTCGCCCTGTTCCTTGTCATGCTCGTGACGCTGGCAATCGTTCTACTCATTCCGGTACGCTCCGAAGCGCTTCAAACACACAGATGATGCCTAACTGGTCGGTCAACGCGGACGCCAGTTAACTAATTCGTTGAGCGTCTGCTCCGATATGACGCCAGTGCCCGCTCCTGGCCGATTCCAGTCAATTACCTTGACCTCGCCTGACTACCCGAGACGGCCAGCTTGCAGGCCCACCGTTCCGTCGCGCAGGGTGTCATCGGAATAGATCACTTCTGACTGTGCCAACATCCCCCCCTTCACTGCGGAGCCCCCCCTTGGACCTCTTGCGCCTGACCCTGCTGTTCGCCCTGACCGCGCTGGCTGAAATTGTGGGTTGCTACCTGCCCTGGCTGGTGCTGCGCCAAGGCAAGCCGTGGGTCCTAATGTTGCCGGCCGCGCTGGCGCTGGCCTTGTTTGCCTGGCTGCTGACGCTGCACCCCACGGCGGCCGGCCGCACCTACGCGGCCTATGGCGGCATGTACATTGCCGTGGCACTGCTGTGGCTGCATTTTGTGGATGGTGTGGCGCTGTCCCGCTGGGACCTGGCCGGTGCCGCCCTGGCGCTGGTGGGCATGGCGGTGATCGGGCTGCAGCCGCGCGGCGCCTGAACCACAATCCACCCCCATGAGCCACTTCGCCCCCGTCGCCCTGCCCCACGCCAACCGCCTCATCAACCACGGCCCCACGGTGCTGGTCACCAGCGTGTTCCAGGGCCGGCGCAATGTGATGGCGGCAGCGTGGTCCATGCCGGTGGAGTTCTCGCCGCCGCGTGTGGCGGTGGTGATCGACAAACACACCTTCACGCGGGAGCTGATGGCGGCGCACGGCGGTTTTGGCCTGTGTGTGCCGGCCACGGAGGCGATTGACCTGACCCATGCGGTGGGCAGTTGCTCGGGGCGCGAGGTGGACAAGTTCGCCCGCTTCCACATCGAGGCCACGCCGGGGCCGGTGCTGGGCGTGCCCACCATCGAGGCCGGCTGCCTGGCCTGGCTGGAATGCCGGCTGATCCGCGAGCCACACACCGAGGACGCCTACGACACCTGTTTCGCCGAGGTGGTGTCGGCCGCCGCCGACAGCCGGGTGTTCGCCAACGGGCACTGGACCTTCAACGACACCAACACCGCGCTGCGCAGCATCCACCACCTGGGCGGCGGCCTGTTCGCGCAAGCGGGTGACGCCCGGCAGGCGAGGCCGTGGCCCGGGCCTTGACACTGGCCGCCCACCTGCGCCGGCGCTAAAGTGGCGGCACAACAAGGACTGGAGACACCCATGCCCACCACGGCTCCCACCCACGCCGACCCGGCGCAGATGCACAGCTTCGCCGAGTTCTACCCCTTCTACCTGAGCGAACACCAGAACCGCACCTGTCGGCGCCTGCACTTCGTGGGTTCGTCCCTGGGACTGGTGTGCCTGGCCACGCTGCTCGCCACGGGCAACCCGTGGTGGCTGCTGGTGGGCCTGCTGTGTGGCTATGCCTTTGCCTGGATAGGCCACTTCGGTTTCGAGAAGAACAAGCCCGCGTCCTTCAAGCGCCCGCTCTACAGCTTCATGGGCGACTGGGTGATGTACAAGGACATCTGGACGGGGCGCATTCCGTTCTGAGCACCGGTTCACGGCGCCGAGAAGCGATCAGTGCGCGCTCATCAGTGCGTGGCTTCCGCGCCACCCAGCACGTCCCGCAGGTGCATGCCGGGCAGCAGCCCCTGCGTCCAGACGAAGCCGGTGCCGGGGGCCGGCGCCAGCAGCAGGCGGCGCATGAGCGGCGCCAGGGTGGTGTCGTCGGGCGGGGCCAGCAGCACGTAGCTGCCGTCTTCCAGGCGGCCGATCCAGCCCAGTTCCAGCAGGGCCTCGAACACCGGCTCCAGCTGCAGGCCGTCCACCCGCATGCGGCGCGACAGGCTGACGCCGTCCAGCGCGTGGGGCGCCTGCGGCAGGGCCTCGTGCAGGTGCTGCAGCACCTCCACCGCCAGCTGGAAACGCCAGCCCGGCGTGTTGCCGCGCCGCGCCACGCCGTCCAGCAGGCTGGGCAGGTAGGCGGCGATCACGGCGCCCAGCAGCAGCACCAGCCACATCAGGTAGACCCACAGCAGCAGGATGGGCACGGCCGAGAAGGCACCGTAGATGGACGCGTAGGCCGGCACCATGCCGATGTAGGTGACCATGCCCGAGCGCGCCAGCTCCAGGCCCAGCGCGGCGAACAGACCACCGGCCATGGCGTGGCGCCATTGCACGGCGGTGTTGGGCACGTAGCGGTACAGGGCCGCGATGCCGGCCGAGGACAGGGCAAAGTCGATCAGGTCCAGCAACGTCTTGAGGAACTGCGGCATGGCGTCCACCAGGCCCTTGGACACCGAGATGACGTAGGACGTGAGCGACAGGCTGCCGGCCAGCAGCAGCGGCCCCAGCGTGAGCAGGGCCCAGTAGACCAGCACGCGCTGGGCCAGCGGCCGGGCGCGGCGCACGCGCCAGATGGCGTTGAAGGTGCGGTCGATGGTGAGCACCAGGGAGATGGCGGTGATCAGCAGGACCGCGAAGCCCAGCAGGCCCAGGCGGTTGGCCTTGCTGGCGAACTGGGTCAGGGCGCCGATCACCTGCTTGGCGATGGGATCGGGGATCAGGCTCGCGGCCAGCCACTGCTGCAGGCTGCCCTGCAGCTTGGCGAACATGGGAAAGGCCGAGAACACGGCGAGCATGACCGTGAACAGGGGCACCAGGGAAATCAGGGTGGTGAAGGTCAGGCTGCTGGCGGTGTTGCCCAGGCGGTCCTCGCGGAAGCGCTGCAGCAGGGTGCGCCCGGTCACGCGCCAGGGGAAGGCCCGCAGCGAGCGCATGGCTTCGTCAATGGTCATGGGCCGGTATCATGCCACCACGATGACCGAGCCCCTTGAACAGCCGGGCGCCCCGCGCGCCGCCGGCCCCACCGCCCCCCAACCCACCACTGCCCCCGCCGCCCACGTGGCGCTGAGCCGCCGCGTCGCCGTGGCCAGCCTGCTGGGGCTGATCGTCCTGGGCCTGGCCTGGGAGCTGTGGCTGGCGCCGCTGCGCCCGGGCGGCTCCTGGTGGGTCATCAAGGTGCTGCCCCTGCTGCCCGCCCTGCCCGGCCTGCTGAAGAACCGCATGTACACCTACCGCTGGCTGAGCCTGCTGGTGTGGCTGTACTTCACCGAAGCCGTGGTGCGCGCCACCAGCGACAGCGGCCTGAGCGCCGTGCTGGCCGGGCTGCAGCTGATCCTGTGTGTGCTGCTGTTCGTGGCCTGCACCCTGCACATCCGCCTGCGCCTGCGCGACGCCAAGGCCACCGCCGCCGGAACCACGCCATGAACCCCTTGGTCCCCCAGCTCCGTGCCATCGTGGGCGCCGCCCAGGTGCTCACCCACGACGACCCCGCCACCGACCTCAGCGCCTGGGAGCAGGACTGGCGCAAACGCGCCCACGGCTGCGCCCTGGCCGTGGTGCGCCCCGCCTCCACCGCCGAGGTGGCCGCCGTGGTCCAGGCCTGCGCCGCGGCCGGCGTGAGCATCGTCCCCCAGGGTGGCAACACCGGCCTGGTGGTCGGCGGCGTGCCCGACACCAGCGGCACCCAGGTGCTGCTGAGCCTCACCCGCATGAACACCGTGCGCGCCATCGACGCCGCCAACCTCACCCTCACCGTGGACGCAGGCTGTGTGTTGCAGCACCTGCAGGCCGCTGCGGCCAATGCGGGCTTCCTGTTCCCGCTGAGCCTGGCGGCCGAGGGCAGCTGCACCATCGGCGGCAACCTGGCCACCAACGCCGGCGGCACCCAGGTGCTGCGCTATGGCAACACACGCGACCTCTGCCTGGGCCTGGAGGTCGTCACCGCCCGTGGCGAAGTCTGGAACGGCCTCTCCGGCCTGCGCAAGGACAACACCGGCTACGACCTGCGCGATCTCTTCATCGGCAGCGAGGGCACGCTGGGCATCATCACCGCCGCCACGCTCAAGCTCTACCCCCAGCCGGCCGCCCGGCTCACCGCCTGGGCCGCCGTGCCGACCCTGCAGGCGGCCGTGGACCTGCTGGGCCAGGCCCAGCAGCGCCTGGCCGCCGGCCTGACCGGCTTCGAGGTCATGGGCCAGTTTGCCCTGGGCCTGGTGGACAGACACTTCCCGCAGCTGCGGGTGCCGCTGTGGCGTGACTCGCCCGCATCGGCGCCGGGCCGCCCCAAGCCGGATGCAGCACCCCCGGGGGGCAGCGAACCACGCGAAGCGGGGAGCGTGGGGGCACCTTATTTTGTCCTCTTGGAGAACAGCGACTTCGAGAGCGAGGCCCATGCGCGGGCGCTGTTCGAGTCGCTGCTGGAAACCGCCTTCGAACAAGGCACTGTGAGCGACGCGGTGGTGGCCGAGAACCTCACGCAGGCCAAGGCGCTGTGGCACATCCGCGAGAGCATTCCGCTGGCCCAGGCCGAGGAAGGCCTGAACATCAAGCACGACATCAGCCTGCCGGTCTCGCGCATCCCGGCCTTCTGCGACGCCACGGACGCCGCACTCCAGGCCGCCATCCCCGGCGTGCGCCTGGTCAACTTCGGCCACCTGGGCGACGGCAACCTGCACTACAACGTGCAGGCCCCCGAGGGCGTGGACGGCAAGGCCTTCCTGCGCGAGGAGGAGGAACACATCAACACCCTGGTGTTCGACGCCGTGGCGCGATTCGACGGCTCCATCAGCGCCGAACACGGCGTGGGCAGCCTCAAGGCCGCCAAGCTGCCCCACTACAAAAGCCCCGTCGCCCTGGACCTCATGCGCGCCATCAAGGCCGCGCTGGACCCCCAGGGCATCATGAATCCGGGCCGCGTGCTCTGAAACCCATGACCCCTTCCCACGCCAAACCGCTGCTGATCCTCAAAGTGGGCAGCACCCACCCCCACATCGCCGAGCAGCTGCAAGACTTCGAGCACTGGATACAGGCAGGCCTGCAGGACCCGGCATTGCCCGTGACGGTGGTCGACCCCCGCGAGGGCCAGGCGCTGCCGGCGCCGGCCGAGATCGCGGGCGTCGTGGTCACCGGCTCGCACAGCATGGTCAGCGACCGCGAACCCTGGAGCGAGTGGACCGCGGCCTGGCTGCGCGAAGCGGTGGCCGCCGACCTGCCCGTGCTGGGCATCTGCTACGGCCACCAGCTGCTGGCGCATGCCCTGGGGGGCGAGGTGAACGACCACCCGCAGGGCATCGAGCTGGGCACCGTGCCGGTGACGCTGAATGCCACCGCGCAGGACGACCCACTGTTCGCCGGCCTGCCCGAACACTTCGATGCCCAGGCGGCCCACCGCCAGAGCGTGCGCCGCCTGCCCGAGGGTGCCACCCTGCTGGCGGGCAACAGCTTCGAGCCCCACCACGCCTTCCGCGCCGGGCCCAGGGCCTGGGGCGTGCAGTTCCACCCCGAATTCGGCGAAGCCGCCACCCGCGCCTACCTGTCCACCCTGACCGGCTCCGCCCCCGACGGCGCGGTGCGCCCCACCGAGATCGCGGCGTCGCTGCTGCCGCGCTTCGCCCGCATCGTCAGGGGGTGAGGCGCACTGGCCGCGGAGTCACGCCCGCGCCAGCGAGGCCGCCCCCATGCGCCGCACACGCCAGTACAGCGTGCCGGCGATCAACAGGTTCAACCCGTTCCAGGCGATGCCGTTGAGGAAGGCGGCGTGGTAGCTGCCGGTGAGGTCGAACACCCAGCCCGACATCCAGCCGCCCAGCGCCATGCCCACCAGCGTGGCCATGATGACCGCGCCGACGCGGGCGCCGGCTTCCTGCGGGGGAAAGTGCTCGCGCACGATGATGGCGTAGGACGGCACGATGCCGCCCTGGAACAGGCCGAACAGGGCCGAAATCACGTACAGCGGCACCAGGCCGTCAAACGGCAGGAAGAGCAGCAGCGCGATGCCCTGCAGCGCCGAACCCAGCAGCAGCGTGCGCACCCCGCCGATGCGGTCGCAGATCAGGCCCGACACCAGGCGGCTCACGATGCCGCAGGCCAGCATCAGCGACAACATCTCGGCGCCGCGCGCGGCGCCAAACCCGAGGTCGGTGCAGTAGGCGACGATATGCACCTGAGGCATGGACATGGCCACGCAACAGGCCACACCGGCCACACACAGCAGCGCCTGCGCCTGCCCCACGGCCAGGCCAAAGGGCCGGTCGGTGCTGACCGCGCGCGTGGCCGCGCCCGCCGGTGCCAGCACCACCAGCGGCGGGCGCTGGCGCATGCTGCGCGACAGCAGCAGCATGCCGGCCCCACACACCAGGCCCAGCAGCACATAGGTCTGGCGCCAGCCTATGGTCTCTATGCCCCACTGCACCAGCGGCGGCCACACGGTGCCGGCCACGTAGTTGCCGCTGGCCGCGATCGCCACCGCGATGCCACGGCGCTTGTTCCACCACAGCGCGGTGTCGGCCAGCAGCGGCGCGAAGGTGGACGAGCTGCCGAGCATGCCCAGCAGCAGGCCGTGCGCGAGCCCAAAGGTCCAGATGCTGCCAGACAACCCGGCCCAGACAAAACCGCCACACACGGCCAGCGCGCCCACCTGCAGCACCGGCGTGATGCCGTGTTTGTCGGCGAGCTTGCCGGTCCACAGGCCGCCCAGCCCCAGGCAGATCATCATCAGCGTGTAGGGCAAGGCGGCGACACCGCGCCCGACGCCGAACTCGGCCTGCACCGCCGGCAGCACCACCGCCACCACGTACATGCCGCTGTTGCCCAGCGTGACCAGGCCCAGGGTGACCAGCAGGCGGCGCGCGGCGTAGCGGGAATCGATGAGGCCGGGATCGGCGGGAGAGGTCGGTGTGGTGGGCGTGGTCATCAAGTGATGATAATGAACCTTTTTGGTGCAGGGCGTCCGGCAGCGGACACCGCCCCGTCCACATAGAATTTGAGGTTAGTGCCCACCCCGCCCGCGGCTGCGCATCCGACCGCTTGCTTCCCCTTGCCACCTGCCCGGTGGATACCGACATGCCCACACGCCCCATCCGCAGCCAATACGAAGACTTCATGCGCCACGTGCACACGCACGGGGTGTTCAAGGCCGACCGCACCGGCACCGGCACGCGCAGCGTGTTCGGCCACCAGATGCGCTTCGACCTCAACGAAGGTTTTCCGCTGGTGACCACCAAGAAGGTGCACCTGCGCTCCATCATCCAGGAGCTGCTGTGGTTCCTGACCGGCTCCGGCAACAACAACTGGCTCAAGGAGCGCGGCGTCAGCATCTGGGACGAATGGGCGCGGCCCGACGGCGACCTCGGCCCGGTCTACGGCGTGCAGTGGCGCAGCTGGCCGACGCCGGACGGCGGCCACATCGACCAGATCGCCGAGGTCGTGAAGACGCTCAAGAGCAACCCCGACAGCCGCCGCATCATCGTCAGCGCCTGGAACGTGGCCGAGCTGTCCAAGATGGCGCTCATGCCCTGCCACGCCTTCTTCCAGTTCTACGTGGCCGACGGCCGGCTCAGCTGCCAGCTCTACCAGCGCAGCGCCGACATCTTCCTCGGCGTGCCCTTCAACATCGCCAGCTACGCCCTGCTGACCCACATGCTGGCGCAGCAGTGCGACCTGGCGGTGGGCGACTTCATCTGGACCGGCGGCGACTGCCACATCTACAGCAACCACACCGAGCAGGTGGAGCAGCAGCTGGGCCGCGCGCCCTACCCCTACCCCACGCTGCACATCAAGCGCCGCCCGGACTCGATCTTCGACTACCAGTACGAGGACTTCGAGGTGCTGGACTACCAGTGCCACCCGGCGATCAAGGCACCGGTGGCGGTCTGAGCCGGTGGCCCCCACCCGGTCCCGCTGCGCAGGGACGCCCGCGCCGGCAGCGGTGCACGGCGGCGCCCTGCTGACGCCGCCATGATGTCCCGCCGGCAGCTCTGGGGCCTGGTGGCCCTGACCGTGATGTGGGGCATCAACTGGCCCATGATGAAGCTCTCGCTGCGGGAACTGTCGCCGCTGTACTTCCGCGCCCTCACCATGAGCGGCGGCGCGCTCTGGCTGTTCTTCTTTTTTCGCGCGCGCGGCGTGCGCATGTGGCCGCAGGCGGGCGAGTGGCGCAGCGTGGTGGTGCTGGGCCTGCCCAACGTGCTGGGCTGGCACACCCTGACCATCCTGGGCGTGCACGAGCTGGCCTCGGGCCGCGCGGCGGTGCTGGGCTTCACCATGCCCATCTGGACGGTGCTGCTGGGCGCCGCCTTTTTTGGCCATGCGCTGAAGCGCCGCGTCACGCTGGCGGTGGTGTTTGCGGCGGCGGCCATCGCGCTGCTGCTGGTGGACGAGTTGCGCTCGCTGTCCGGGCGGCCCGTGGGCATTGTCTGGATGGAGATCGCCGCCATGTCCTGGGCGCTGGGCACCCTGCTCATGCGCCGCGCCAGCCTGACCCTGCCGGTGGAGGCGCTCACGGTGTGGATGATGGCCAGCTCGGCGGCGGTGTTGTGGGTCGTGGCCGCCGTGCTGGAGCCCTGGCCCGGCTGGCAGTTCAGCCCGGTCATGTGGGGGGCGCTGGCCTTCGCCGTGTTCATCAACTACGGCGTGGCGCAGATCATCTGGTTTGGCCTTGCGCGGCACCTGCCGGCCTCGACCAGCGCCATGAGCATCATGGCGATTCCGGCCATCGGCACGCTGTCGGCCACCTTCATCACCGGCGAGGTACCGGGCTGGCAGGACGCCCTGGCGGTGGTGTTCGTGATGGCGGCCATTTCAGCCGTGCTGCTGCCGGCCGGCGCGGTGGCCCGCCTGCGCAGCCTGCTCACTCGGTGATGACGTAGACCTTGGTGACGGTCTCCAGCACCTCGAAGGAGCCGGTGAAGCCCGCCGGGATGTGGATGGCCTGGCCGGGACCGGCCTCCTGAACACCGCCCCCGTCGCCGTGCACGCGGCAGCGGCCGCTGAGCACGGTGAACACCTCCTGCTCGGTCGGGCCCATGGCTATGCGCCAGTGGCCGACCTCGCTGCGCCACACACCCGAATACAGCGTGGCGGCGCCCGCCAGCGGTGCCTCGACGGCGCTCCAGGTCTCGCGTTGCGGGTTGCCCTGGATCAGGCGCTCGGGCCGGGGGTGGGACAGCTCGGCCGCGCCCGACACCGGCAGGCCGAAGCCGCTGAGCTTCAGGGTCGACATGCTCAGGCCCGCGGCAGGGTCACGCCATGCTGGCCCTGGTACTTGCCGCCCCGGTCCTTGTAGCTGGTCTCGCAGACGTCGTCGGGATCGCTCTCGAAGAACAGCACCTGGGCGCAGCCCTCGCCGGCGTAGATCTTGGCCGGCAGAGGCGTGGTGTTGGAGAACTCCAGCGTCACGTAGCCCTCCCATTCGGGCTCGAAGGGCGTGACGTTGACGATGATGCCGCAGCGCGCGTAGGTGCTCTTGCCCAGGCAGATGGTCAGCACGTTGCGCGGAATGCGGAAGTACTCCATGGTGCGCGCCAGCGCGAAGCTGTTGGGCGGGATCACGCAGACATCCTTGTTGATGTCCACGAAGCTGTTCTCGTCAAAGTTCTTCGGGTCCACCACCGTGCTGTGGATGTTGGTGAAGACCTTGAATTCCGGCGCGCAGCGGATGTCGTAGCCGTAGCTGCTGGTGCCGTAGCTGATGACCTTCTGGCCATTCACCTGCCGCACCTGGCCCGGCTCGAAGGGCTCGATCATGCCGTGCTGCTCGGCCATGCGGCGTATCCACTTGTCGCTCTTGATGCTCATGGGTGTCTTCGGGTGTTGCGGGATGGGGTGGGCGTGATTGTAGGCAGAGCGCGGCCGGCCGCCGAACCGCCCCGCGCCACACGCTGCGTCACGGCGCCCGTTTGGCCGTGGCCAGGGCCAGGCCGAACAGCACGAAGGTGGTGCCCGCGACGCGGTTCACCTGCCGCCCGCCACGCTCGGAACGCAGCCAGCGCTGGGCCGACTGGGCAAAGAACGCGTAGCCGGAATGGATCAGCACCACCAGCGCGCTGTAGGTCAGCACCAGCGCGGTGAATTGCGAGGCGTAGTCCTGCGCCGGATCGATGAACTGGGGAAACACCGAGAGGAAGAAGAAGATGGCCTTGGGGTTGGTGAACTGCAGCGACAGTCCCTCGGCGAAACGGCGCCCGAAACCCGCCGCCGGCGCGGAGGACGCGCTGAACACGAAGGGCGGCGAGCGCCACAGCTTGATGCCCAGGTAGATCAGGTAGGCCGCGCCGGCCAGCTTGAGCACCGTGAAGGCCAGCGACGAGGCTGCCAGCAACGCGCCCGCGCTGGTGGCCGAAAAGGCCGCCACCACCAGCGCCCCGGTGGCGATGCCCAGGATGCCACCCAAGGTCGACCGCATGCCGTAACGCAGCGCGTTGCTCAACGTCATCACCACACCCGGCCCCGGGCTCAACACGGTCACCGCCGCCATGGCCACAAACAACACGTACAGCTTCATGGAGTCCCCTTTGGCCGGAATTGTCGCCGCGAGCGGCGCGAGCCCCGCGCCGGTCAGCGCCCAGCCACCACCGTGCGCTCGATCAGCCGGTCGTCGCCCAGCACGATCAGCGCGAACAGCAGCTCCTCCAGCGAATCCGCCTGCGCCGTCTTGCGCGCCAGCAGCGGCGTGGCGTCGGGGCGGATGACCACGAAATCGGCCTCGTGCCCGGGCGTGAGGTTGCCCACCACGCCACCCAGGCCCATGGCCCGCGCCGCGCCGGCCGTGTGTTGCCACCACAGCTGGGAGGGTTTGAGGCTCAGGCCCTGCTTGAACGCACCACCGCCGGTGACACCCGCACGGCCCACGTGGTAGGCGGCCAGCATGGTGTGGAAGGGGCTGAAGCTGGTGCCGCCACCCACGTCGCTGGCCAGGCCATAGCCCATGCCGGCCTGGTCGGCGGCGGCGTAGTCGAAGAAGCCGCTGCCCAGGAACAGGTTGCTGGTGGGGCTCACCGCCGCGACGGCACCGGTCTCGCGCATCAGGGCGCGGTCGTGGTCATCGAAGTGGATGCAATGGGCGTAGACGGCGCGCTCGCGCAGCAGGCCAAACTGGCGGTAGACGTCGAGGTAGGAGCGCGCTTGGGGATACAGCTCGCGCACCCACTTCACTTCGTCGAGGTTTTCGGCCACGTGGGACTGGATCCAGACGTCGGGATGCGCGGCGGCGATCTCGCCCGCACCGCGCATCTGCGCGTCGGAGCAGCTGGGCGCAAAACGCGGCGTGATGGCGTAGCCCAGCCGGTCCACGCCGTGCCACTTGGCGATCAGGGCCTCGGTGTCGCGCAGGCTTTGTTCGGTCTGGTCGCGCACGCCGTCGGGCGAGTGGCGGTCCTGCAGCACCTTGCCCGCCACCAGGCGCAGGCCACGCGCGCGCGCCTCGCCCATGAGGGCGTCGACCGACTGCGGGTGCGAGGTGGCGAAGGTGAGCGCGGTGGTGACGCCGTTGCGCCCGAGTTCGTCGAGGAAAAACGTGGCCACCTCGGCGGCGTAGGCCGGGTCGCTGAAACGGGACTCGTGCGGGAAGGTGTAGTTCTCCAGCCAGGGCAGCAGGCCTTCGGCAGGCGAGCCGATCACATCGGTCTGGGGGTAGTGGATGTGCAGATCCGCAAAGCCCGGCGCGATGAGGCGCCCAGGCAGGTGTTCGATGGCCACGCCGGGGTAGCGGTCCTTCAGGGTGTTGAAGTTCCCGGCGGCGCGCACCACCTGCTGGCCGCGCTCGTCGGGCCCGATGACCAGCAGGCCGTCCTCGTCGTACAGGGGCTGGTGGGCGTCGTCAAAACGCAGGAGGGCGGCGCGGTAGGCTTTCATGGTGGTTGAGGTTAGCGCAATCCGCCTCCGTGTTTATGCGGTGGGATGGATAGTGTTTATCCGTCGCCCTGGGTTGAGCTGGGTTGAGCTGGGTTGTGCTGGGTTGTGCTGGGTGCAGACCTCGCGCCAGGCGGAGGGCGTCGTCCGTGGGCTCCGGCCCACTCGCGGTCGCATGCACGGGTCCGCCACCGCTGGCTCGTCAACACCGCCACGTCATGCAGGCTCTGAGGCAACCGCAAATAGGGCCTGCGCCCACGGACGCCACCCTCCACCTGTGAGAGATACCTGGACAAGCCTGCCTGGGCGTGCCCACACCTCGTTGGGTCGGCTGGTGAGGGCGTCCGGGCGCAGGCCCTATTTGCGGTTGCCACAGAAACCGCGCGCCCACACGGCGTTGACGAGGTGGCGTCGGCTTGCACGGGCAGACGCCCGCGAGTGGGCCGGAGAACGGGCGCACGCGCCAGCCGGCCCCGCCCGCCCGTCCGAACGAAGCCTCAGCGTGCCAGCTTTGTCAGCACACCTTCAACCAGAAAGTTCATGTTGAGGATCTGCTCGTCGCTCAGTGTCGCCCCCTTGGCGATCACGAGCCTGCCCTCGTTGTCCTTCACGTCGGCCCGGGCGGCAAACGGGTGGAGCTTGCCGCCCGCGATGTCCTTCTGCCGCGCCATCACCTCGTCGCGCACCTTGGCCGGCACCTTGGGGCCGAAGTGGTCGACGCGGATCATGCCCTCCTTCACGCCGCCCCACAGGCGCTCGCTTTTCCAGGTGCCGTCCAGGGCCGCCTGGGCGCGGCGGGTGTAGTAGTCGCCCCACTGGTGGGTGACGGCGGCCAGCTGCGCGTCGGGCGCGGCCTTGCGCATGTCGGAGTGGTAGGCCACGGCCAGCTTGCCACGCTCCTGTGCCGCCACCATCACCGCCGTGCTGCCGGTGTGGAAGGCCAGCACCTCGGCACCCTGGTTCATCAGCGTCATGGCGGCGTCGCGCTCGCGCGGCGGGTTGAACCACTCGCCGAGGAAGATCACGCGCAGCTCGGCCTTGGGGTTGACCGAACGCATGCCCAGCGTGAAAGCGTTGATGCCCTGCAGCACCTCCGGGATGGGAAAACCGGCCACGTAGCCCGCCGACGAGGCCATGTGGCCGGCGGCCACGCCCGCCAGGTAGCGGCCCTCGTAGTAGCGCGCGTTGGACACCGCCACGTTGGGCGCCGTCTTGTAGCCGGTGACCGATTCGAACTTCACGTTCGGGAACTCGGCCGCCACCTTGAGCGTGGGCTCCATGTAGCCAAAGCTGGGCGTGAAGATGAGCTGGTGGCCCTGGCGCGCCAGGTCGCGGATCACGCGTTCGGCGTCCGGGCCCTCGGCCACGTTCTCCACATAGGTGGTCTGGACCTTGTTGCCCAGCGCGGCCTCGACCGCCTTGCGGGCGTCGTCGTGCTGGCGCACCCAGCCGGCGTCGGTCAACGGCGCCACATAGACAAACGCCGCCTTCAGCGGGGGCTGGGCAGGCGCGGCGGATTGGGCAAAAACGGGGGAGAAACAACAAGCGGCCACGAGCGTGGCGGCGAGGTTTTTGTACATGGTAGTCCTCTACATGGCTTCCGGAACAATGAAAAAGCGCGCCGGGGAAGCACCGGCGCGCGGCTCCATTTTACCGCCGGCCTCCATGGCGCGGCGGCTATGAAGGCCATACGCCCCGGCGCATGGCCCGCGCGCAGCCATGCGGGATCATGGCGTCATGCCCAACACCAGCCCCACCCTGCCCCGCCTGATCGCCCTGCCCAAGGCCGAAGTCCACGTGCACCTGGAAGGCACGTTCGAGCCCGCCCTGCTCGAACAGTGGGCGATCGAGGCCCGCCAGCCCATGCCCCGCCCGCGCGAGCAGTTGCTGCAGTTCAGTGGCCTGGCCGACTTCCTTGACTTCCTCGATTGGGCCTGCGGCCTGGCCCACACGCCGCAGCGGCTGGCCGCCCTGGCGCGGGCGTTCTGCGAACGCCTGCAGCGCGACGGCACCGGCTACGCCGACCTCATCGTCAACCCGACCCACTGGAGCGCCTGGCACGGCCGGTTGCGCCAGCTGCTCGACGCCCTGGACGCGGGATTCCGCGAAGCCGAACAGGACGGCCTGCCCAAGGTGGGCCTGTGTGTGAGCCTGCTGCGCACCCAGACCGCCGCCCAGGCCGTGGAGCTGGTGGACCTGCTCGCCGCCTGGCGCCACCCACGGGTGGTGGCGCTGTCGGTGGACGGCAACGAGGCCACGGCCGGGCGCACCGGGCCGCGATTTGCCGAGGCCTTCCGCCGCGCCGGCCGGGCCGGGCTCCGGCGCACCGTGCACGCGGGCGAATCCAGCGGCGCCGACGGGGTGCGCGACGCGGTGGAGCTGCTGGGCGCCGACCGCATCGACCACGGCGTGCGCGCCATGGAGGACCCCGCCGTGGTGGCCCTGCTGGTGGAGCGCGGCATCGCACTGGGCGTGTGCCCGAGCTCCAACCTGGCCCTGGGGGTCTACCCCTCGCTGGACGCCCACCCGCTGGAGCGGCTGCGCCAGGCCGGTGTGCGCCTGTCGCTCAACACCGACGACCCCAGCCTGCTCGGGGCCAGCCTGCCGGGCGAATACGCGCTCTGTGCCGACCATTTCGGCTGGGACGACACCACCGTGCGGGCCCTGGCCCAAACGTCGATAGACGCCAGCTTTGCCGACGCGGACACCCGCGCGGCCCTGAGCGCGCGGCTGGCCGCCTGGTGAGAGCGGCCTTCAACCCACGCGGCAACGCGCGACCGCGTCTTCGTCCCAGGCCATGCCCAGGCCCGGGCCCTGGGCAGTGACGCAGCCTTGTTCGAGCCGGGCCGGGGTCTGCAGGATGGCAGCGCCAAAGTCCATGAACTCCAGCCAGTCGCGGGTCGGGGTGACCGCCAGCACGTGGGCACTGGCCTCGATGAAGAGGTGGCTGGACACCGGCATGGACGCGGCGTGGGCCAGGCCCATGACACTGAGCCAGCCCGTGATGCCACCGATTTTCATGAGGTCGGGCATCATGAGGTCGCAGGCGCCCGCGTCCAGCGCCTGCTGCGCCGAGCGGGGAAACCACCAGTTCTCGCCGGTCTGGATGGGCACGGGCGACTGCACACGCACCTGGGCGTGGCCTTGCAGGTCCTCGGCGGCCACGGGTTCTTCCACCCAGGCCAGGTCAAAGGCCTGCAGCGCCCGCACCCGGCGCAAGGCCTCGGTGGGCGTCAGGCTCTGGTTGTAGTCGACCATCAGCGCGACCCGGTCGCCGATGATGCGGCGCACCTCGCGCACGGTCGCCAGATCGTCGGCCAGCTCACCGCCGCCCAGCTTGATCTTGATGCCGGCAAACCCCGCCCCGACCGACCGCTCCAGGCCCGCCGCATCGCGCCCGGGATCCACCAGTCCCCAGCTGTCGTAGGCCCGCAGCGGCTGGGGTTCGCCACCGAGCAGGCGCACGACGGGCACGCCCGCGGCCTTGCCCAGCAGGTCCCAGAAGGCCATGTCCAGCGTGGACAAGACCATGCCCAGCAGCCCTTGCACGCCCAGCAGGCGGAACTGGCGCAGCAACTGCTGCTGGCGGTCCAGCGGCACCACCCGTTGGCCGCGCAGCATGGGGGTGATCTGGTCCACCAGGGCGGTCAGCGCCGGCAGCACCGCGGGGGTGTAGGCGAACAGGTAGGCGCAGCCGGTCAGGCCCTGCTCGGTCATCACATCGAGCAGCACCAGCGGCGCCGCCTCGATCGAACCCGAAGCCGTGCGGATGGGCCGCTGCAAGGGCGCGACGACGGCACGCGCACGGATGTCGGCAATGCTCAGTTCGTTCATGGTCGGCTCCTGGTCGCAGGTGCGGTTCAGCCAGCCAGGAAGACGGCGTCCACCCGGTCCAGCATCGCCCGTTTGGCGGCCGGCGCCAGGAAGCTGGCCTCGAAGCTGTTGCGCATCAGTGTGTGGGCGTGTTGCACTCCCAGGCCCGTGGCGGCGAAGGTCTGCAGGAAGTTGTCGTTCATGTAGCCGCCGAAATAGGCCGGGTCGTCGGAGTTGACGGTGGCCACCAGGCCGGCGTCGAGCAGGCGGCCCAGGTTGTGGTCGGCCAGGTTGGGGAACACACACAGCTTCTGGTTGGACAGCGGGCAGACCGTGAGCGGGATGCGGTCGGCCGCCAGGCGCTGCATCAGCGCGGCGTCGCGGGTGGACTGCACGCCGTGGTCGATGCGCTCGACCTTGAGCAGGTCCAGCGCGGTCCAGATGTAGGCCGGCGGGCCTTCCTCGCCAGCGTGGGCCACCAGGTGGAAGCCCAGTTCGCGGCAGCGGGCAAACACACGCGCGAACTTCTCCGGCGGGTGGCCGACCTCGCTCGAATCCAGGCCCACACCGATGAACTTGTCGCGGTGTGGCAGGGCGTCCTCCAGCGTGGCGAAGGCGTCTTCCTCGCTCAGGTGGCGCAGGAAACACAGGATCAGGCTGGCGCTCACGCCAAGCCGCGCCTGGGCGTCCACGCAGGCGCGGTGCAGGCCGGCTATCACGGTCTTCATCGCCACGCCACGCGCCGTGTGGGTCTGGGGGTCGAAGAAGATCTCTGTGTGCACCACGTGGTCGGCCTGGGCCCTGAGCAGGTAGGCCCAGGCCATGTCGTAGAAGTCCTGCTCGGTGATCAGCACGCTGGCGCCGGCGTAGTAGATGTCGAGAAAACTCTGCAGGTTGCTGAAAGCGTAGGCGCGGCGCAGCTCGTCCACGCTCGCGTAGGGAATGGCGATGCCGTTGCGCTGGCTGAGCGCAAAAATCAGCTCGGGCTCCAGCGAGCCTTCGATGTGGATGTGCAGTTCGGCCTTGGGCGCGGTCTGGAGCAACTCGACCAGGCGTTCGGGGGCGATGGGAGGCAAGGTGGTCATGGGCAGGCTCCGAAGGGGGTGCCGCCACGCGGGCGGCGGTGCGTCAAAATCAAAAAAAATGGGCGACCCGAAGGTAGCCCATTTCAGCCTCGGCCGTGAAGGCCTTACTGCGGCACTTTGCCTTCCACGCCCTTGACGTAGAACTTGATGCCGCCCAGGAACTTGTCGTCGGCGACCGTGTCCTTGGCCAGCACTTCCTTGCCGTCCTGGCCCACGATGGGGCCCTTCCAGATCGCAAAGCTGCCGTCCTTCAGGCCGGCCTTGACCTCGTCGATGCGCTTCTTGGCGGCCTCGGGCACGTCGGCGGCGATGGACACGATGTCGATCGCGCCTTCCTTCACGCCCCACCAGGCCGAGCCGGTGCTCCAGGTGCCATTGAGCGCATCGCCCACGGCCTTCTTGTAGTACGGGCCCCAGTTGATGACGGCCGAGGCCAGGTGGGCCTTGGGACCGTAGGCGGTCATGTCCGAATCCCAGCCGAAGGCACGCTTGCCCATCTTCTCGGCGGTCTGGAGCACGGCCGACGAGTCGGTGTTCTGGAACAGCACGTCAGCGCCGCCGTTGATCAGCGAGGTGGCGGCTTCGGTTTCCTTGGGCGGATCGAACCAGCCGTTGACCCAGACCACCTTGGTCTTGATCTTGGGGTTGACCGACTGCGCGCCCAGCGTGAAGCTGTTGATGTTGCGGATCACCTCGGGAATGGGGATGGAGCCGACCACGCCCACGGTGTTGGACTTGGTCATGCTGCCGGCGATCACGCCCGCCATGTAGGCACCTTCGTAGGTGCGGCTGTCGTAGGTGCGCATGTTGTCGGCGGTCTTGTAGCCGGTGGCGTGCTCGAACTTCACGTCCTTGAAGTCGGCCGTGACCTTGAGCATGGGCTCCATGTAGCCGAAGGTGGTGCCGAAGATCAGCTTGTTGCCCTGCTGGGCCATGTCACGGATCACGCGCTCGGCGTCGGCGCTCTCGGGCACGCTTTCGACGAAGCTGGTCTTGACCTTGTCGCCAAACTCGGCCTCGACCGCCTTGCGGCCGTTGTCGTGGGCAAAGGTCCAGCCGCCGTCACCCACCGGGCCGACGTAGGCGAACGCGATCTTCAGCGGCTCGGGCTTGGCGGGTGCCGGTGCGGCGGCCGGTGCCGCAGCGGGCGCGGGCGCCTCTTCCTTCTTGCCGCAGCCGATCAGGGCCGCGCTGGCCACGGCCGTCAGGGCCGTGAGCTTGATGAGGGAACGCTTGTTCAGGTCGATCATGGAAACCTCTTGCTGGGTTGGGAATGAAAAAAACGACAAAGCCTATTGTGTAGCACGAATGCGCACAAGCGACGGGGGACCATCAACCACCTGGATAAAACGGCTTGCCGATGGAGCTGGGCATGTTGACGCGTATCCACTGCGGGTTGCGCGAGATCAGCACCAGCACCACCACGGTGGCCAGGTAGGGCAGCATGGTCAGGAACTGGCTGGGCACGTCCACGCCGATGCCCTGCAGGTGGAACTGCAGCATGGTCACGCCGCCAAACAGGTAGGCCCCGAGCAGCACGCGGGCCGGGCGCCAGGTGGCGAAGGTGGTCAGGGCCAGCGCGATCCAGCCCTTGCCGGCGATCATGCCCTCCACCCACAGCGGGGTGTAGACGGTGGACACGTAGGCGCCCGCCAGGCCACACAGCGCCCCGCCGGCCACCACCGCCAGCAGCCGGATGCGGCGCACCGGGTAGCCCAGGGCGTGGGCCGATTCGGGGCTTTCGCCCACGCTGCGCAGCACCAGGCCGGCGCGGGTGCGGTAGAGGAACCAGATCAGGCCCAGCGTGATGGCCACGCCGGCGTAGACCATGGGGTGGTGCTTGAACAGCGCGTTGCCCAGGAAAGGCAGGTCGGACAGCACGGGAATGGCGTGCTGCGCCTGCTCGGGCAGCTTGGCCTGCACGTAGTTGATGCCGGCAAAGGCCGAAAAGCCGCCGCCGAACAGCGACAAGGCCAGGCCGGTGGCGTACTGGTTGGTGTTGAGCCAGATCACCAGCACGCCGAAGATGGCGGCCAGCAACGCGCCAGCGGCCATGCCGGCCACGAACCCCAGCGTGGTGCTGCCGGTGGTGGCCACGGTGGCGAAACCGGCCAGGGCGGCACACAACATCATGCCTTCGGCGCCCAGGTTGACGATGCCGGCCTTCTCGTTGATCAACAGGCCCAGCGCGGCAATGGCCAGCACGGTGCCGGCGTTGAGCGAGGCGGCGATCAAAAGTGCGGTGGATTCCATCTCAGACTTTCTTCGCGGTGAAACGAACGCGGTAGGCGATCAGGGTGTCGGCGGCGAGCAGCGAGAACAGCAGCAGGCCCTGGAACACACCGGTGATGGACTTGGGCAGGCCCAGGCGCGACTGCGCCAGCTCGCCGCCGATGTAGAACATGCTCATGAGCAGGGCCGAGAACACGATGCCCACCGGGTGCAGCCGGCCGACGAAGGCGACGATGATGGCGGCAAAGCCGTAACCCGCCGGCACATAGGGCGTGAGCTGGCCGATGGGGCCGGCCACCTCCAGCGCACCGGCCAGGCCGGCGGCCGCGCCTGAGCTCAGCAGCGCGATCCACAGCGCCTTGCGCGAGGAAAACCCGGCGTAGCGCGCCGCCGCCGGCGCCAGCCCGCCCACCTGCTGGGCAAAGCCCGAGTAGGTGCGGAACAGGAACAGCCAGGCACTGGCCACGCCGGCCAAGGCCAGCAGCAGGCCGATGTTCACGCGCGAGCCGTCCATCAGGCGCGGGATCTTGGTCACCGCGTCAAAGGTCTTGGTCTGCGGGAAGTTGTAGCCCAGCGGGTCTTTCCAGGGCCCGTAGACCAGGTAGTTGAGCACCTGCACCGCCACATAGACCAGCATCAGGCTGACCAGGATCTCGTTGGCATTGAAGCGGTCGCGCAGCAGCGCGGTGATGCCGGCCCAGACCATGCCGCCCAGCACCCCGGCCAGCAGGATGGCCGGCACGATCCAGGGGCCAGTGGTCTTGTCGGCCAGCAGGGCCACGCCACCGGCGGTGATGGCGCCGATGACGAACTGCCCTTCGGCGCCGATGTTCCAGACGTTGGAACGGAAACACACGGCCAGGCCCAGGGCGATGATGAGCAGCGGCGTGGCCTTGACCATCAGCTCGCTGACCGCATAGAGGTTGCGTATCGGCTCCCAGAAGAAGACCTGCAGGCCACGCACCGGGTCCTTGCCCAGGGCGATGAAGAGGATGACACCGATCACCACCGTGACCAGCAGCGCCAGGATGGGCGATGCATAGCCCCAGAAACCCGACGGTTGGGGGCGCGCTTCAAGCTTGAGCATGGGCCACCTCCGCGTGCTGGGCAGCCGCTGCGGCGGCGCCCTCGTTCCACAGTCCGGACATCCATTCCCCGATCTGCGTCACCGACGCCTTGCTGCGGTCGATGCTGGGCGACAGGCGGCCCTTGGCCATCACATAAAGCCGGTCGCAGATTTCAAACAGCTCGTCCAGTTCCTCGCTGACCACCAGCACCGCGCAGCCGGCGTCGCGCAGGGCCAGGATCTCGCCGCGTATCTGCGCCGAGGCCCCCACGTCCACGCCCCAGGTGGGCTGGCTGACGATCAGCAGGCGCGGCTTGGCCTCGATCTCGCGGCCGACGATGAACTTCTGCAGGTTGCCGCCCGAGAGCGACTTGGCCGCCGCGTCCGGCCCGGCGGCCTTGACCTTGTAGCGGGTGATGATGTCCTGCGCCTGCGTGCGCAGCGCACCCAGCTTGAGCCAGCCGCCAGCGCCGACGGCGTCGCGCCGCGACAGCAGCAGGTTGTGCGCCAGGCCCAGGGTGGGCACGGCGCCGCGGCCCAGGCGCTCCTCGGGCACGAAGTGCAGGCCCAGGGCGCGGCGTTTGCCGGGGCCATGACGGGCCACGTCGTTGCCGCTGACGGTGATGCTGCCCGGCGGCGCGCGCCGGTCCTCGCCCGACAGGGTGAACAGCAGTTCGCCCTGGCCGTTGCCCGACACGCCGGCAATGCCCACCACCTCGCCGGCGCAGACCGTGAGGTTGATGTCCGCCAGGTCGGTGCCAAACGGGTCGTCGCTGCGCAGCGTCAGGCCGCGCACCTGCATCACGGCCGCGCCAGCGCGCTGCGCGCGGGCGGCCAGGGCCGGCGGCTCTGCGCCGATCATCAGGCGACTCAGCGAGGCGTTGCTTTCCTCCTGCGGGTTGCACACGCCGGTGACCTGGCCGCCACGCAGCACCGTGCAGGCGGTGCAGAGTTCGCGGATCTCGTGCAGCTTGTGGCTGATGTAGAGGATGCTGCAGCCCTCGGACGCCAGCTTGTTGAGCACCACGAACAGCTTCTCCACCGCCTGCGGCGTCAGCACCGAGGTCGGTTCGTCCAGGATCAGCAGCTGCGGCTGTGTGAGCAGCGCGCGGATGATCTCGACCCGCTGCATCTCGCCCACGCTCAGGGTGTGCACCGGGCGCTCGGGCGCGATGTCCAGCCCGTATTCGGCCGCCTTGGCGGTGATGCTGCGCGTGACCTCGTCCAGCGACAGGCTCTTGTCCAGGCCCAGCCACACGTTCTCGGCCACGGTCAGGGTGTCGAACAGGCTGAAGTGCTGGAACACCATGCTGATGCCCAGGGCCCGCGCCTCCTGCGGGTTGCGGATGTGCACCGGTTTGCCGTTGAAGAGCACGGCGCCTTCGTCGGGCTTGACGGCGCCGTAGATGATCTTCATGAGGGTGGACTTGCCGGCGCCGTTTTCGCCGAGCACGGCGTGGATTTCGCCGGGCGCGACGGTGAGGTGCACGTCCTTGTTGGCCACCACGCCGGGATAGCGTTTGGTGATGCCGGTGAGTTGCAATCGGCTGACGGTCATGGGTGTTGTCTCGGTGGAAATGGAATCTTCTTGTTGTGTCTGCGGAAAAACTCAGGTGCCGTCGTCGCCCGGGGTGGACGGCTCGCGCTGTAGCGTGCCGGCCACGGACTTGACCTGCTCACGCAGCCAGCGCGCGGCGGTGGAGGAATGGGTGCGTTCATGCCAGAGCTGGTAGTACATCAAGCGCGGAAAGGGCACCGGGCAAGGCAGGATCTTGACCGGCAGACCGGCCGTGAAGCGCTCGCAGTACTGGCGGCCGGTGGTCAGCACCAGCAAGCTCGATGCCACCATGCTGGGCACCAGGCCGAAATGGGGGCAACGCGCGGTGATGTTGCGCGACAGGCCCAGCGAGGCCAGGTGCTCGTCGATGACGCCACGCGCGCCCGGGTGGGTGGGCGTGGGCGCGATGTGTTCGGACGCCAGCCAGGCGTCCACGTCCCAGCCCCGGCGCACGGCCGGGTGCTGCTGCGACACCAGGCACACCACCTCGTCGCCGAACAGCCGACCCAGGTGCAGGTCCTCGGGCGGCTTGGGCCAGTTGCCGATCACGACGTCGAAATGGCCCGAGGCCAGGTGGGCACGGTAGTCCGAATCGGCCGACAGCGGGTGGATGTCGATCGGGCACAGCGGCGCCTGGGCCTTGATGCGGGTGACGAGCTGGGGCAGGAACAGCGGGTCCAGGTAATCGCTGGCCGCCAGGCTGAAGGTGTGGCGCGCGGTGGCCGGGTCGAAGCTGCGGGCCTCGGAAAACATCACTTCCGCGCTGCGCAGGATGGCGCCGGCCGGCTCGACCATGCGCAGGCCGGTGGCGGTGGGCACCATGCCGGTGCCGGAACGCACCAGAAGCGGGTCACCCGAGAGATCGCGCAGGCGCTTCAAGGCGGCGCTCACCGCCGGCTGGTACATGCCCAGGCGGAGTGCGGCTTTGGAAACGCTGCGTTCGGTGAGCACGGTGTGAAGGACCCGGATGAGGTGCAAATCAATCTTGTCGAACAGTAGCTGGTCTTTCATGCCGGTGAATACCCTTCGCCGCATCGCATGCATACGGTCAAACGTATGGACAGAGCCAAGAGGAGCGATATGCTGGCGCGCATGGACCCACGCACCGCCCCTTCCGAGAACCGCCCGCTGCGCTTCGTGCGCCGAGGCGAGGCCGTTCAAATGTTCAATGTACCACCCACCCGCACGCTGCTGGAGCTGCTGCGCGAGGACCTGGGCGCCACCGCCACCAAGGAGGGCTGCGGCGAAGGCGACTGTGGCGCCTGCACCGTGGTGCTGGGTGAAAAATGCGGCGATCACATCGAATACCGCGCCATCAACAGCTGCATCCGGCTGGCGCATTCGGTCGATGGCCTGGCGGTCTGGACCGCAGAGGACATTGCCCCCACGCTCCCCGCTGCGCGTGGTTCGCTGCCCCCCGCGGGGGCTGACCCCGCCGTGGGGCGGCCCGGCGGCGGGGCCGGTCCCAGCCTGCACCCGGCGCAGCAGGCCCTGGTCGACCACCACGGCTCGCAATGTGGCTTCTGCACCCCGGGCTTCGTGATGAGCCTGTTCGGCATGTACCAGAACCGCGTCTGCCAGGGGCAGGCCGTGACCCGCGAGCTGGCGCAGGAAGACCTGTCGGGCAACCTGTGCCGCTGCACCGGCTACCGGCCCATCCTCGACGCCGCCCAGCAGATGGCCGAGCTGCCGCGCGTGGCGGTGGACGAAGCGGCGCTGCTGAAGCAGCTGGCCGCCCTGCCCCAGGCCCAGCGTGCGGACGACGACGCCTACCTGATGCCCCCCAGCGCGGCCGAGTTGCTGCGCCTGCGCGCCGCGCGCCCGCAGGCCCAGGTGGTGGCCGGCTGCACCGACGTGGGCCTGTGGGTCACCAAGATGCACAAACAATATGCGCAGGTGCTGGACACCACGGCCGCAGCCGAGCTGCGCCAGATCGCCCGGGTGCAGCACGGTGGCCAGGCCTGGCTGTCCATCGGTGCCGCCGTGCGCCTGAGCGACGCCTTCGCGGCGCTGGAACAGGACCGCCCGCAGCTGCACGCCTTTGCCGCCCGCTTCGCCGGCCTGCCGGTGCGCAGCTCGGGCACGCTGGGCGGCAACGTGGCGAACGGCTCACCGATCGGTGACAGCATGCCGCTGCTGATCGCGCTCGGCGCGGCGGTGGTCCTGGGCGCCTGGCGGTCCGGCCAGGTGGTCGAACGCCGCCTGCCCCTGGAGCAGCTCTACACCGGCTACCGACAGAACGTGATGGCCGCCGACGAGCTGCTGCTGCGCATCGAGGTGCCCGCCGCCACGGCGGACGAATTCAGCCGCGTCTACAAGATCAGCAAACGTTTCGACGACGACATCTCGGCCGTTTGCCTGGCGGTGCGCCTGGTCATCCGCGACGGTGTGGTGGCCTCGGCCTCCATCGGCGCCGGCGGCGTGGCCGCCACCCCGGTGCGCGCGGCACAAACCGAAGCGGCCCTGGTCGGTCAGCCCTGGACCCTGGCGACCGTCAACACCGCCGTGGCCACCTTGCGCGGCGAGTTTCAACCCATCTCCGACATGCGGGCGAGCGCCGCCTACCGCCGCACGGTGCTGGGCAACCTGCTGCAGCGCCTGTGGCTGGACCAGCAGGGCGCCACCACCGTGAGCCTGGAAACCCTTTCACGCACAGGAGTGCTGGCATGAACGCCCCCGACACCGCACTGAAACTCAATCCGCTGGCGGCCGGCGTCTCGCGCCCGCACGAAAGCGCCGCCGCCCAGGTGGCCGGCGCCGCCACCTACATCGACGACATCCCGGAAGTGCGCGGCACCCTGTACGCCGCGCCCATCCTGTCCCACGTCGCCCACGGTCACCTGCGTGGCGTCGACACCCGCGCCGCCCTGGCCATGCCGGGCGTGGTCGGCGTGGTGCTGCACCAGGACATCCCGGGCGACAAGATCCTGGCCGCCTTCGGTCACGACGAACCCATCTTCGCCATCGACACGGTGCAGCACATCGGCCAGGTGGTGGGCCTGGTGGTGGCGCGCGACGTGATGAGCGCGCGCCGCGCGGCCCGCCAGGTGAAGCTGGACATCGAAGCCCTGCCCGCCGTGCTGGACGTGCACGAGGCCCATGCGCGGCAAAGTTATGTGCTGCCGCCGGTCCATGTGCGGCGCGGCGACGCCGACGCGGCGCTGGCCGGCGCGCCGCACCGGCTGCAAGGCCGCTTCGAGGTGGGTGGGCAGGAACACTTCTACCTCGAAGGCCAGATCGCCTACGTGCTCCCGAAGGAGCAGCAGCAGTGGCAGATCCACAGCAGCACCCAGCACCCGGGCGAGGTGCAGCACTGGGTGTCGCACGCGCTGGGCTTGCACAACCACGCCGTCACCGTGGAGTGCCGGCGCATGGGCGGCGGCTTCGGCGGCAAGGAAACCCAGTCCGGCCACCTGGCGGTGTGGGCGGCCATCGCGGCGCGCAAGTTCGGCGCGGCGGTCAAGCTGCGCCTGGACCGCGACGACGACTTCATGGTCACCGGCAAGCGCCACCCTTTCGCCTACAGCTACGAGGTCGGCTTCGACGACAGCGGCCTGCTCCATGGCCTGAAGCTGGAGATGCTGGCCAACTGCGGCTTCTCGGGCGACCTCTCCGGCCCGGTGGCCGACCGCGCCGTCTTCCACGCCGACAACGCCTATTTTCTGGAGGACGTGCACATCGCGTCCTACCGCTGCAAGCTCAACACCCAGAGCCACACCGCCTTCCGGGGCTTCGGCGGGCCGCAGGGCGTGATCGTGATCGAGCGCATCCTGGGCGACATCGCCCGCCGCCTGGGCCTGGACCCGCTCGTGGTGCGCCAGCGCAACCTCTACGGCACCACCGAGCGCAACGTCACCCACTACCAGATGGCGGTGGAGGACAACATCCTGCACCCGCTGCTCCAGCAGCTGGCGCTGACCAGCGACTACCAGCGGCGGCGCGCCGAGATCGCGGCCTTCAACGCCGGCAGCGGGGTCATCAAGCGGGGCATCGCCATCACCCCGGTCAAGTTCGGCATCAGCTTCACCGCCACGCTGTTCAACCAGGCCGGCGCGCTGGTCCACGTCTACACCGACGGCAGCGTGCAAGTGAACCACGGCGGCACCGAGATGGGTCAGGGTCTGAACACCAAGGTGGCGGCCATCGTGGCCGACGAGTTGGGCGTGCCCTTCGAGACCGTGTTGTCCACCGCCGCCGACACCAGCAAGGTGCCCAACGCCAGCGCCACCGCCGCCAGCAGCGGCACCGACCTCAACGGTCGGGCGGCGCAGTTCGCGGCCCGCCACGTGCGCGACAACCTGGCCGCCTTCGTGGCCGGGCTCGACGGCTGCGGCGCCGGCGCCGTGGCCTTCGCGGACGGCTGGATCAGCTCGCCGGTGCAGCGCCGGCGTTTCGCCGACGTGGTGCAGGCCGCCTACGCCAACCGCATCCAGCTCTGGAGCGACGGCTTCTACCGCACGCCCAAGATCCACTACGACAAGACCACCCTGACCGGCCGGCCCTTCTACTATTTCGCCTACGGCGCGGCCTGCACCGAGGTGGCGATCGACACCCTGACCGGCGAGAACCGCGTGCTCAAGGTGGACATCCTGCACGACGTCGGCAACAGCATCAACCCGGCGCTGGACATCGGACAGATCGAGGGCGGCTTCGTGCAGGGCATGGGCTGGCTGACCACCGAACAGCTGGTGTGGAACGACAAGGGCTACCTCCAGACGCACGCGCCCAGCACCTACAAGATTCCGGCCACCGGCGACGTGCCCGCCCACTTCAAGGTGGACCTCTGGCCCGAGCCCAACCGCGAGGACAACGTGCACGGCAGCAAGGCCGTGGGCGAACCGCCCTTCATGCTGGCCATCAGCGTGTTCGAGGCCTTGCGCGACGCCGTGGCGCAGGCGGGTGGCCGCCCAGAGGCCATGAACGCGCCGGCCACGGCCGAGGAGGTGCTGCGGGCCTGCGGGGCGTGAGGCCCGTTATGCTTGGGCTCCAGACGCCAACTGAAGTCCGACCACCCATGAGCCTTCCCCCCTGCCCCGAATGCCAATCCGCGTTCACCTACGAAGACGGCGACCTGCTCATCTGCCCCGAATGCGCGCACGAGTGGAGCCGGCACACGGCGCTGGCCCCGGCCGCCGATGAGCCACAGAAGACCTGGAAGGACGCGTTCGGCAACCTGCTCGCCAACGGCGACAGCGTCACGCTGGTCAAGGACCTCAAACTCAAAGGCTCCTCGTCTGTCATCAAGGTCGGCACCAAGGTCCGGAACATCCGCCTGGTCGAGGGCGACCACGACATCGACTGCCGCATCGAAGGCATGGGTGCCATGCAATTGAAGTCCGCCTTCGTGCGAAAGTCCTGAAACCCGGCATGGCCCGCACCGTTGTCTACTGCCAGCCCGGCGCGAAACAGACACAGCTGGTGGGCCTGCACGATGGCAAACCCAAGATCCAACTCAAAGCGCCACCCGTGGACGGTGCGGCCAACAAGGCGCTGGTCGCCTTCCTGGCCGAGCGCTGCGGCGTGCCCAAGTCCGCCATCACCATCGAATTGGGCGCATCGGGCCGCACCAAGCGGGTGGACGTGGCAGGCCTGAACGACGCGCAGCTGGCGCAGGCACTGGGCCTGGATCAGGCCCGCTGAATTCAGGACTCGGTCGGCAACTCCCCCTTGCCCAGACCGTGCTTGCGCACCTTGTCGGCCAGGGTGGTCTTGGCGATGCGCAGCGCCTTGGCCGTCTGCACCACGTTGCCGGCATGGCGTTGCAGGGCGTCGGCGATCAGGGCGCGTTCGAACTGGTCCACCGTCTCGGTCAGCGAGGGCACGGACTCGCTGTCGCCCGCGTGGACCACCGGATCGTGGGGCGACACCCATTGTGGCCCGACCCCCAGCACCAGGGCATCGGCCACGTTGCGCAGCTCGCGCACGTTGCCGGGCCAGTCGCGGCTCATGAACTGGCGCATCTGCGCCTGCGGGATCTTGGGCTCCGGGCGCCCGTAGCGGCTGGCCGCCAGCAGCACGAAGTGCTCCAGCAGCATGGGGATGTCGTCGCGCCGCTCGCGCAGGGGCGGCAGCTCGATGTTGACCACGTTCAGGCGGTACACCAGGTCGGCCCGGAAGCTGCCCTGTTGCGCGCGCGCCAGCAGATCGTCCTTGGTCGCGGCGACCACACGCACGTCCAGCGGCACGCTCTGGTTGGACCCCAGGCGCTCCAGGCAGCGCTCCTGAAGCACGCGCAGCAGCTTGACCTGCACGCCCATGGGCATGCTCTCGAGCTCGTCGAGGAACAGGGTGCCGCCGTCGGCGTGTTCGATGCGGCCGATGCGGCGCTTCTGCGCCCCGGTGAAGGCCCCGGGTTCGTGGCCGAACAGCTCGCTGTCCAGCAGCGTGTCGGGCAGGCCACCGCAGTTCAGCGCCACGTAGGGCGCCTTGTGGCGGCGCGAGTGGTCGTGCAGCGCGCGGGCCACCACCTCCTTGCCGGTGCCGGTCTCGCCGCGGATGAGCACATCCACCGGCGAATCGGCCACCTCCATCACCAGCTGGCGCACGCGCCGGATGGCCGGTGAGTTGCCCACCAGCTGGCCCTCCAGCCCTTCGCTCAGCGACAGCGCGCGGCGCAGATTGGCCACCTCCAGGGTGAGACGGCGCTTTTCGAGCGCGCGCAACACCACCTCCACCAGTTGCTCGGGAGAGAAGGGCTTGGGAATGAAATCGTAGGCGCCGCTGCGCATGGCCTGCACCGCCAGGTTCACGTCGCCGTGACCGGTGATCATGATGACGGGCAGGTCGGGATCGATGTCGTTGACCTCGCGGATCACGGACAGGCCGTCGGCGCCGGGCAGGCGCATGTCGGTCACCACCACGCCGGCCCAGCCGGGGCCGATGTGGGGCAGCAGGGACTCGGCCGAATCGAAGGCACGCACCGGGATGTCGGCGAGCTGCAGGGCCTGCACGCAGCCCAGCTGCACGGCGGCATCGTCTTCGACCAGGTAGACAGTCAGCGCGCTGTTCATGGGGTGGCGGGATCCGGGACAGGGTTCGGGGGCGTGGCGGCGAGGTACAGGGGCACGGTCAGGCTGAAGCAGGCGCCACCCTCGGGGATGTTGCGGGCGCGCAGTTCGCCCCCGAATTCTGCGGCAATATCGCGGCAGATCACCAGGCCCAGCCCCAGGCCCGCGCCCGTGGCCTTGGTGGTGTAGAAGGGCTGGAACAGGTGCGCCATGTCGGTGGCGCTGAGCCCCTTGCCGCTGTCCAGCACGTGGATGGCCAGGGCCGGCGCCGCGGCGCCGGGCGTGCCGTCGCCCGGCACCAGCTCGGCGTTGATCCGCAGGTGTTTGTGCGGCGCCTCGCGCATGGCGTCGAGCGCGTTGCCGATCAGGTTGATGAGCACTTGCTCCAGGCGGTTGGCATCGCACCACAGCACCCATTGGCCGGGCAGGCAGCGGTTGTCGGCCTCCACCCGCTCGTCGCGCAGACGCAGCTGGAACAGGAACAGCGCCTGCTCCACCACCCGACCAGCGTCGGTGGCCTCGGGGGTGGCGGTGGACTTGCGCGAAAAGCTCTTGAGCGGGTTGATGATGCGCGCCATCTGGTCGACCAGCCGAGACATGATGGACAGGTTCTGCTGCGCGGCGTCGTGGTTGCCGCGGCGCAGGAATTCGGCCGCATTGCCCGACAGGGTGCGTATCGCACCCAGCGGCTGCGTGAGTTCGTGGGTGATGCTGGCCGCGAGCTGGCCCAGCACGGCCATCTTGCCGGCGTGCACCAGCTCGTCCTGCGCCGCGCGCAGGGTCTGCTCGGTGTGTTCGCGCTCGGCCACCTCCTTGCGCAGCAGGGCGTTCGCATCGGTGAGCTCCTGCGTGCGGCGGCCCACCTCCTGCTCCAGCTCGGCGTTGGCCTGTTCGAGCAGGCGCTTGGCGCCGATCTTCTGCCGTTCGATGCGCCCGCGTTGCGCCCAGTACAGGGCGAGCAGCATCACGAAAGCCAGCGCGATGGCGCCGCCCACGCCATCGACCAGGGCCTGCTGGCGCACCGCCGCCAGGCTGCTGAAGATCAGCACCCGCCAGTCCATGCCGTCCAGCGAGCGCCCCAGCACCAGGTAGCCGGCCGGGCCGGCGGGCAACCCGGTCACGTCGGGCACCGGCGTGTCGTGCAGGCGCAGCCAGCCCTGCACCTCCTGGCTGTCCTCGTCCACCGACAGGTCCACGTCGAGCGGAAAACGCGGCAAGTGCAGCGTGCCATAGATGCGGCTGAGGTGCAGGTCGACCCGGCGCTCGGGCGACAGGCCGGCCAGCGCGGTGTAGCGCCAGGGTGCCTGGGACGACAGGATCACCACCTGGTTGGCGTCGGCCACCAGCGCCGGCGCGCCCAGCATGGTCCAGGTCTGCTCCAGCGCGGCCAGGCCGATCTTGATCGCGGCCACGCCCACCACCCGGGCGCCGTCGTAGATGGGGTGGGAAGCGAAATAGCCGGCGGTGTCGCCGCTGCCGATCGCGAAATGCCGCGTCGAGCGGCCGGCCAGGGCCTCCAGGTAGTAGGGGCGGTAGGACACGTCCTCGCCGAGTTGGCTGTCGTCGTGCTGGGTGGTGTTGCTCGAGGCCCGCACCACGCCACGCACATCGAGCACGAACACCGCCTCGCTGCCCAGGTGGGCGTTGAGGCGGGACAGGTAGTCGTTGGCCGCCGTGGTGTGCGCCGCGCTGGGCTCGCGCAGCAGCCGCACCACGCCAGGGTTGAGCTGTATGGTGGCCGGCACCGGCTCCAGCCGGCGCACGCGCGCCTCGACCACCGAGGCGAACAGGTCGAGCCGGTCGTTCGACGCCGCCTTGAGGCTGGCCGCGCCGCGGGCAAAACTGCGCTCGTACACCCAGGCGCCGGCCGCCACGATCAGCAGCAGCGCCACCATCAGCAGGGCCACGCGGGCCAGCACCTCGCCGGTGCCTCGGCGTGGCGCGAGGGCCTGCGGCGAGGGATCGGGCTCGGGTGCAGCGGCGAGAGTCCGGAACATCATGGAAGCAAGCATACGGCCAGCCGGCGCGCGCGCCGCCACGCATGCACGGGCCCCACCGGGAAACACCGCCGGGCCGGCTTGGCCGGACGGCTGGTGTTGCCCGCTTGAGGGGGGATTCGCGCTACACGCAGTGAGCGAGAAACGGGGGTGGACCCCTCAATGGGCAAGGATCTTGGAGAGGAAATCCTTGGCGCGCGGCGAACGGGCGTCGGGGCTGCCGAAGAATTCGTCCTTGCGGCAGTCCTCCACGATCTGGCCCTTGTCCATGAAGATCACGCGGTGGGAGACCTTGCGGGCAAACCCCATTTCGTGTGTCACGCACATCATGGTCATGCCCTCGTGGGCCAGCTGCACCATCACGTCCAGCACCTCGCCCACCATTTCGGGGTCCAGCGCCGAGGTCGGCTCGTCGAACAGCATCACGATCGGGTCCATGGACAGCGCGCGGGCGATCGCCACCCGCTGCTGCTGGCCGCCCGAGAGCTGGCCGGGAAACTTGTCCTTGTGCGCCATCAGGCCGACGCGGTCCAGCATCTTCAGGCCCCGCGTCTTGGCCTCGTCGGCATTGCGGCCCAGCACCTTGATCTGCGCCAGCGTGAGGTTTTCGGTCACCGAGAGGTGCGGGAACAGCTCGAAGTGCTGGAACACCATGCCGACCCGGCTGCGCAGCTTGGGCAGGTTGGTCTTGGGGTCGGCGATGGAAATGCCGTCCACCACGATATCGCCCTTCTGGAAAGGCTCCAGCGCGTTCACGGTCTTGATCAGGGTGGACTTGCCCGAGCCCGACGGGCCACAGACCACCACCACCTCGCCCTTCTGGATGGACGTGGTGCAGTCGGTCAGCACCTGGAAGCTGCCGTACCACTTGGAAACGTTCTTGATGTCGATCATGGCTGTGCGTCCTATCGAATGATGGCGATCTTCTTCTGCAGGCGACGCACCAGCATCGACAGCGAGAAACAAATGACGAAATAGACAACGGCGGCCACCAGGTAGGTCTCCACCGGCCGGTTGAAGTTCTTGCCGGCGACCTCGAAGCCCTTGAGCAGGTCGTAGGCGCCGATGGCGTAGACCAGCGAGGTGTCCTGGAACAGGATGATGGTCTGTGTCATCAGCACCGGCAGCATGTTGCGGAAGGCCTGCGGCAGCACCACCAGCTGCATGGTCTGGCCGTAGGTCATGCCCACGGCGTAGCCAGCCTGCACCTGCCCCTTGGGCACGCTCTGGATGCCGGCGCGCATGATCTCGGAGTAGTAGGCCGCCTCGAACACCGTGAAGGTGATGATGGCCGACAGCTCCGCCCCCATGGGCCGCCCGATCAGCAGCGGTATCAGCAGGAAGAACCACAGGATGACCATCACCAGCGGAATGGACCGCAGGGTGTTGACGTAGGCCGCGGCGGGCATCACCAGCCACTTCCTGCCCGACAGGCGCATGAGCGCCAGCACCGTGCCCAGGGCGATGCCGCCGAGCATGGCGATCAGCGTGAGCTGGACCGAGAAGATCAGGCCCTTGAGCACGAAGCTCGAAACGACCGCCCAGTCGAGAAAAGCAAAGTCGAGGTTCATCAGTGGCCTCCGATCATGCCGGGCACCTGCACGCGGTGTTCAATGAACAGGGCGATGCGGTTGATGACAAAGGCCGAGAGGAAGTACAGCCCGGTCACGGCGAGGTAGACCTCGATGCCGCGCGAGGTTTCCTCCTGCGCCTGCATGGCGAACATGGTCAGTTCGGCGATGGACACGGCAAACGCGACCGAGGAGTTCTTGATGATGTTCATGCTCTCGCTGGTGAGGGGCGGAATGACGATGCGAAAGGCCATGGGCAGCAGCACGTAGCGGTAGGTCTGCGACAGCGTCAGGCCCATGGCCAGCCCGGCATAGCGCTGGCCCTTGGGCAGGCTCTGGATACCGGCGCGCACCTGCTCGGCGATGCGCGCGGACGTGAAGAAGCCCAGCGCGAAGACCACCAGGATGAAGCTGGGCACCTGCCTCAGCGGTGGCACCAGCGCCGGCAGCACGTGGTACCACAGGAAGACCTGCACCAGCAGCGGAATGTTGCGGAACAGCTCCGTCCACACATTGCCCAAGGCCACCAGCCAACGGCTGGGCGTGGTGCGAAAAATGCCCATGACCGCGCCCACCACCAGGGCCACGGCCAGCGCGAGCACGGCCACGCTCAGCGTCCAGCCCCAGGCCGACAACAGCCAGTCCAGGTAGGTGATGTCCCCGCCCTTGCCGAAGCAAGTGGGCTGGATATCGCCGTCGATGGTGTCCTTGCAGAACACCTGCCAATCCCATGCGCTCATGGTGTTTTCCTTGTTGTTGGTGAGGACGCGACCCGCACAGCGGTGGAGCGTGGGGGCACGACGGGCCAGCCGCCGGGCCGCCCCAAGGCAGGCCCAGCCCCCCGGGGGGCAGCGACCCGCGCAGCGGCGGAGCGTGGGGGCCTTACTTCTTGGCGTAGTCTTCCATCGGCTTGTCGTTGGGGTTGGCCCAGGCCGCCTTGGTGTTCTCGTTGGGGGGCATGCCGACCTTGGTGTTGGACGGGGGAATCGGCTGCTCGAACCACTTGGTCCACAGCTTGGCCACTTCACCCGACTTCATCATGGCCTTGACGCTGTCGTCCACCGCCTTCTTGAAGGCGGGGTCGTCCTTGCGGATCATGATGGCGATGGGCTCGACCGACAGCACTTCGCCGACGATCTTGAAATCGGCCGGGTTCTTGGCCTTGGCGATGTTGCCGGCCAGGATGGCGCCGTCCATCACGAACGCGTCGGCGCGGCCGCTCTCCAGCAACAGGAAGCTGTCGGCGTGGTCCTTGCCCATCAGTTCCTTGAAGTCCACGCCGGTGGCGCGCTCGTTCTTGCGCAGGGTCTGCACAGAGGTGGTGCCGGTGGTCGTCGCCACGCTCTTGCCGTTGAGCTGGGCGATGGAAGTGATGCCCGAATTGGCCTTGACGGCGATGCGCACCTCTTCCACGAAGGTGGTCACGGCGAAGGCCACGTCCTTCTGGCGGGTGGCGTTGTTGGTGGTGGAGCCGCACTCGAGGTCGACCGTGCCGTTCTGCACCAGCGGGATGCGGTTTTGCGAGGTCACCGGCTGGTACTTGATGTCCAGCTTGGCCAGGCCCAGCTGCTTCTGGACGTCGCTCAGCACCTTGTGGCAGATATCGATGTGGTAGCCCACGTACTTGCCATCGCCCAGCGTGTAGGACAGGGACCCCGAGCTCTCGCGCACGCCCATGGTCACGGACCCCGAATCCTTGATTTTCTTGAGGGTGTCGGGCGGCGGCGTCTGCGCCAGGGCGGCCGTGCTGGCCAGCAGGGCGGTCACGACAAACAAGGAATTTTTCATGGTTTCACCTCTTTGGATTGGTGGTTTGGGGAAAAGGGATTCGGTCCAGCGGGCACGGCCGTCAGCCCAGGGGCTTGTCGGTCGGTGAACGGTACAGCTCCAGCAGCGCGTCGGGGGGCGGCCAGTTCAGGTTCAGCCCCTTGGGGGGAATGGGGCTCTGGAACCAGCGGCGGTAGATCTTCAGAACCTCGCCCGAGCGCATCAGGCGGGTCAGGCTGCGGTCCACGGCGGCCTTGAAGGCATCGTCGTCCTTGCGCAGCATGCAGGCGTACACCTCGGCCGGCATGGGTCGGCCCACCACGGCCCAGTCGTCGGGCCGATCGGCCTTGGCACGCAGGCCGTAGAGCACGGCATCGTCCATCAGGAAGGCATCGGCCTTGCCCGCCTGCAGCATGGCAAAGGCCTCGCCATGGTCCTTGGCCCGCAGCACCTCGGTGCGCAGCCCGGTGTCCTGGATGTGCAGCAGCAACTGGCGCTCGCTGGTGGTGCCGGCGGTCACGAGCACGCGGCGCCCGCCCAGATCGGTCAGTTCGGCGACGCCCGAGCGCTTGCTGGTCAGCAGGCGCGAGCTGGTCAGGAAGATGGACACCGAGAAAGCCGCCTGGCGGGCGCGGTCCATGTTGTGGGTGGTGGAGCCACACTCCATGTCCACCGCGCCGTTCTGCAGCAGCGGTATGCGGTTCTGCGAGGTCACCGGCACCAGCTTGACCGCCAGCGCGGGCAGCTTGAGTTCGGCCTGCAGGTCGTCCACCACCCGCAGCATCACGTCGTGGGAGTAACCCACCACCTGACGGCGGCCGTCGTAGTAGGAAAACGGCACCGACGACTCGCGGTGGCCCAGGCTGATGGTGGCGGTCTGCGCGATCTTCTGCAGCGTCGCCAGGTGCGGCGCCTCGGCCTGGCCACTCGTGGCGGCCATCAACAGCAGAAAGGAAGTCAGAAATCGGCGCATGGGGGCTGGGGTTTGTGTTCCTTTCTGCAAAGGCCATGCCACCTGGTACAAACCCTCGGAAATGCACCTCGAAACGAACGATCCGCACCCTGGCGGGGCGGCCGTCCCCACCGGAGTGCATCGACACAAACGGAAAACCGGTAGCCAGAAAGTGGCATGTGACGGATTTCCGCCAATCCCACATGCGGCACACTTGCGCGTTGTACCTGCCATGACCCAACACACCGAAACCTCAGCCTCGCCTGCCCCCGCCGACGCCGACCTGGCACCCCTGGGCGCCACACCGCCCGGCCTGTACCGCCACTACAAGGGCGGCTGGTACGAGGTGTTGGACACCGTGCGCTGCAGCGAGACCCTGGCTCCCATGACCCTGTACCGCGCGCTGTACGGCGGACATGGGCTGTGGGTGCGGCCGGCGGCGATGTTTGCCGAATCGGGCGAATTCCAGGGCCGGCAACAGCCCCGCTTCACGGCCGTTGACTGGCGCACGCTCCAACCCCAGGACCTGCCCGGCGCCCACGCGCTGGTGGCCCATGTGACGCGCCTGCTGCGCGAGGCCGGCCTCGCCCACCGTGCGTCCCCGCCCGAGCCCGACACCTGCTGCGGCCGCGGCTGCAACGGCTGCGTGTGGGAAGGTTTTTACGACGCGCTCGGCTTCTGGCGCGAGGATGCCGCCGCGCTGATCGATCACCACCGCCCGCTGGCCGTGGGCGGCGCCGAGGCGGGCCACCCTGCCTGACCCCGGCCTGTCCACCCACACCGGGCACGCACCGCCGGGAAATAGTCCACAGAAGCGGCCCCCTTGACTTAAAACTTTATAACAATGTCAGTTGTGATACCCGCACCTGACATTCGATGACCCAACCCCACGCGTCCCCACCTCCCCCAATCCCGGCCGCCGACCCGGGCTGGCCGATACGGGTGTCCATCGCCAGCGTGGTGGTGCTGTGCATGCTGATCCTGGCGGCGGGCGTGCTGGCGCTGGGCACCTACGGCTCGCGCCAGAACGCCATCAACACCGCCACCCGCACCGCACGCGACGCCGGCCGCCTGGTCACCGAACAGGCCCGGCGCATGCTGGAGCCGGCGCAATCCACGGTGCGCCAGTTGAGCTTCGACCCGCTGGTGAGCGCCACCACCCTGCAGCAGCGGCTGGAGCGCATCTACGTGCTGTCGGAGGAACTGGCCGTCAACGAACTGATCTCGGCCATTTACGTGGGCTACGACAACGGCGACTTCCTGCTGGCGCGCCCGCTGGACCGCCCCGAGATCCGCCAGCGCTTCGAGACGCCGCCGATGGCCAACTTTCTGGTCCAGTCGGTGACGCAACAGCCCGATGGCACACGTCGCGGCGAGTACCACTTCTTCACCGCCAACGGCACGCTCGTCCAGCACCGGGCGCAGGCCGACTACCAGTTCGACCCGCGCCCGCGCCCCTGGTACCAGGCGGTCAGGGACACCGGGGGCTCGGTGCTTTCGGCGCCCTATGTGTTCTTCACCACGCAGCAGGTCGGCATCACGCTGAGCCAGAAAAGCCGCACCGGCCACTCGGTCATCGGCATCGACGTGGTCATGGACGACCTGGCCGCCAGCCTGGGCGACCTGCGGGTCACGCCCAACACCCAGCTCGCCCTGATCAGCCCGCAGCGCGAGGTGCTGGCCTACCCCGAGATGGACCGGGTGCTCAAGCGTGCCAACAACAGCTTCGACTTCAAGACCCTGGAGGAGCTGGCCGAGCCCAGCCTGACGCCTCTGGGCGAACTGCTGACCGATGACAAGCCGGCCTCGCTCTACGAGGTCAACGGGCGGGAATGGCTGGGCGTGGCGATGGACTTCGACGTCTGGCGCAGCCCCGGCATGAAACTGCTGGTGGCCCTGCCCAGCAGCGAACTGATGGGCGCGATCGAGCGCCGCCGCCTGCAGGTGATCGCGCTGGTCATCGCGCTCGTGATCGCCCTGCTGCCCCTGGGCTGGTGGGCCGGCGCCACCATCGGTCGCAGCCTGGACAGCCTGTCGCGCCGGGCGCTGCGCATCGGGCGTTTCGATTTCGCCCGCACCAGCCACCGCAAGCGCAGCTGGGTGCGCGAGGTCAACCAGCTGTTCCGCGCCATGGACGGCATGGGCGCGACGATCGACAACTTCCTGCGCATCAGCGAAACCATGGCCACCGAACCCAAGGTGGAGCGCATGCTGGAAAACGTGCTGCGGCAGTTCCTGGATGCGACCCGCTGCGAGGGCGGCGCGGTCTACCTCTGGAACGAAGAGCAGGCGGCCATGGTGCGCGCGGTGGCCATCGGCACGCTGCCGCCCTCGCTGGTCGGCCAGTTTGCCTACGGCGCCCAGCGCAGCGCACGCAGCGGCACCCGCCAGGTGGCCGGCGGCCAGCACCAGATGGAACTGGCGCTGCGTGGACGCACCGGGCAGCTGCAAGGCCTGCTGGTGCTGAGCCATACGGGCGACGAGGAACACGGCGACGACGCCTTCATCGCCTTCGCCACGCGCCTGTCGGGCATGCTGGCCGTGTCCATCGAAACCCGCCAGTTGATCGAGGCGCAGAAAAACCTGCTGGACGCCGTGGTCCGCCTGATGGCCGACGCCATCGACGCCAAGAGCCCCTACACCGGCGGCCACTGCGAACGGGTGCCCCAGCTCGCCACCATGCTGGTGGACCGCATGAGCGCCGACAGCGGCGGCCCCTACGCCGCTTTTGCGATGAACGAGGACCAGCGCTACGAGTTCTACCTCGGCGCCTGGCTGCACGACTGCGGCAAGGTCACCAGCCCCGAACACATCGTCGACAAGGCGACCAAGCTGGAGCTGATCTACAACCGCATCCACGAGCTGCGCATGCGCTTCGAGGTGCTGTGGCGCGACGCCGAGATCGCCCACCTGCGGCGCCTGGCCGCTGGCGTCGAGGCAGCCCCCTCCGAGGCCGAGCGGGACGCGCGCCAGGCCCAGCTGCGCGAGGATTTCGCCTTCGTGGCCCAGTGCAACGTGGGCGGCGAGTTCATGGCCGACGCCGCCATCGAGCGCCTGCGCGCCATCGCCGGGCAGACCTGGCAACGCCACTTCGACAACCGCCTGGGCCTCTCGGGCGAGGAATTGCGGCGCCTGTTGGCGGTGGAGCCCGAGGCCCCTGCCCTGCCGGTGGCCGAGCCGCTGCTGGCCGACCGACCCGAACACCTGGTGCCCTGGGGCAGCCACCGGCCGCCGGTGGAGAAGGACGACCCGCACAACCGCTATGGTTTCGACATGGTGCTGCCCAGCCACCAGCAGCACATGGGCGAGGTCCACAACCTGTCGGTGCGCCGTGGCACGCTGACCGACGAAGACCGCTTCAAGATCAACGACCACATCGTGCAGACCTACATCATGCTCAAGGGCCTGCCCTGGCCACGGCATCTGTCGCGCGTGCCCGAGATCGCGGCCACCCACCACGAGAAGCTGGATGGCCAGGGCTACCCGCGCCGCCTGCCCGCCGAGCGCCTGAGCACGGCCGACCGGGTGATGGCGCTGGCCGACATCTTCGAGGCCCTGACCGCCGCCGACCGCCCTTACAAGTCGCCCAAGACCCTGTCGGAATCGCTCCGGATCATGGCCTTCATGTGCAAGGACCAGCACCTGGACAGCGAGCTGTTCCGCTACTTCCTGCACAGCGGCGTGTGGCGCGAATTCGCCGACCGTTTCATGTTGCCGGCGCAGATCGACGAGGTGGACGTCGCTGCGATCGAGAAGCTGTTGCCGGTGTCCGGTTGAAAGACCCTGGGCGGGCTCAGGGCGGCAGGGCATCCGGCTCCGCGGCTGTCCTCCGCCGGCTGCGCCGGCTCCCCCTTTATGCCGCTGCGCCGGACGCCCCACCACCCTGATCCATCACGCGCATGGGCACGCCGGCCTGCCCACACCCGGACTGGCCTGGTCGGTGGGGTGGACGGCGCAGCGAAATAAAGGAGGAGAACCGGCGCAGCCGGTTCGGGGGACATTCGCGGAGCTGTTCACCCCATCGGCCAGGCCCGCCAACGCCTTATCCCAGGCATCAACGCGCCAAAGACGACCCGCAGTGGTGGCAATACGCCGCCTGCGACGCATGCCCCTCCTGCCCACAGACCTGGCACACCCGGTCCGGCTGGCGCGCACCCGCCGCGGCCGCCTGGTCGCGGCGCTGGATGGTCATCTCGGCCGTCACGATGCCGGTCGGCACGGCCAGCGTGCCCCAGCCCAGCAACATCATCATCGATGCGATCAGGCGCCCGAAATCGGTCTTGGGCGTGATGTCGCCAAAACCCACCGTGGTCATGGTGGTGATGGCCCAGTAAATGGCGGTCGGGATGTTGACGAAGCCGTTGGCCGGGCCCTCGACCACGTACATCACCGTGCCCATCACCACCACGATCATCAGCACCGCCGACAGAAAGACCATGATCTTGCGCCAGCTCGCCAGCAGCGCGCTGCCCATGGCCTGGTATTCGCTGATGAAGGTGGTCAGCTTGAAGATGCGGAACACCCTCAGCAAACGCAGGATGCGCACGTCGATGAGGGCGTGCAGTTCGGGCACGAACAAGGCCAGGTAAGTGGGCAGGATGGCCAGCAGATCGATGACGCCGAAGAAGCTGCGCGCGTAGCGCAACGGGCGTGTCACGCACAGCAGACGCAACACGTACTCCAGCGTGAACAGCAGCGTGAAGGTCCACTCCAGCACGTTGAACACGCCGCCCCAGCGGGCCTGCAGCGAGCCCACGCTGTCGGCGACCACCACCACCAGGCTCAGCAGGATCAGGACAATCAGGGCCTGATCAAACAGGAGGCCGGCGCGGGTGTCGGACTCGAAGATGACGCGGAACAGGCGTGCCCGCCAGCCCGATGCCGGACGGCCATAGCGTTCGTCCGAAGGGACCTGGCCGGCGCCGCGGCGCACGGAAGAAGGGGCAACAGGGGCGGAACTCATGCCGCGATGTTACGCAGCCCGGCCGCCCCGGGGCTCAGTCGACCTTGGCGCCGCCCTGGAACCACTGGGCGAACAACGCCCGCTCGCCCTCGGTCAGGCCGGTGGCGTTGTTCATGGGCATGGTCTTGGCGACCACCACCTGCTGGTAGATGGCCTGGGCATGCTGCGACAGCAGGGCCGGGCTGTCCAGGCGCACCCCCTTGGACTGCAGGGCCTCGCCGTGGCACATCGCGCAGCGCTGTTCGACCACCGGCTTGAGCTGGGCGTAGCCCACCTGGGCGGGCGCGGCCGCCGCTGCCGGCGCGGGCGCGGTGGGCGCCGGCTTGAGCCACACGATCAGGGCCAGCAAGGCTGCCACGCCCACCGCCGCGTAAGGCCAGGGATGCGGGTTGCGGCCGAGCTTGAAGCCGTGGCGCATGACGAAGAACTGGCGGATGGCGGCACCGGCGAACATCATGCCGATCAGCACCAGCCAGTTGTGGCTGTTGGCGTAGGCAAAGCTGTAGTGGTTGCTCAGCATGGCGAACAGCACCGGCAGCGTGAAATAGGTGTTGTGCACGCTGCGCTGCTTGCCGCGTTTGCCGTGGATGGGGTCGACCGGGCGGCCAGCCTTGAGGTCGGCCACCACGGTCCGCTGGCCGGGGATGATCCAGAAGAACACGTTGGCGCTCATGGCCGTGGCCAGCATGGCGCCCACCAGCAGGAAGGCCGCGCGGCCGGCGAACAGGTGGCAGGCCAGCCAGGCCGCCCCACACACCAGCACCAGCACCAGGGCACCCACCTTGGCGTCGCCGCCTTCTTTCTCGCCCAGCAGGCGGCAGATGCCGTCGTAGAGCAGCCAGAACACGACCAGGAAGGCCAGCGCGGCGGCGATGGCGGCCGGCGGGCTCCAGGCCATGACCTTGGGGTCGATCAGGTAGACGCTGGGGCTCCAGAGGTAGGAGATCAGGAACAGCGCGAAGCCGCTGAGCCAGGTGGAGTAACTCTCCCAGTAGAACCAGTGCAGGTGCTCGGGCAGCTTGGGCGGCGAGACGTTGAACTTGACCGGGTGGTAGAAGCCGCCGCCGTGCACGGCCCACAATTCGCCGCTGACGCCCTGCTTTTTCAGGTCGTCGTCGACCGGGGACGTCAGGCTGCTGTCGAGAAAGACAAAGTAGAAGGAGGAGCCGATCCAGGCGATGGCGACGATGACGTGCAGCCAACGCACCAGCAGGTTGGCCCAATCAAGCAGGTAGGTTTCCATGGGGTCAGGTTCGTTGTCGGGACTCGTGGTTCACCACCGCGGGCGCTCTGAACCATCAACAAACCGCGAACCAGACAGCCCGGGGGCCGCCAGCACCGCTGCGATTTCGGGTCGAAGTGTATACACTTTCAGTCGCCAACACCAGTGAGGGTTTCCCCCTGGTGCAGCAACAACTGTGCCGCCACGCTGGCGGCGATCACCTCGGGTGCCTTGCCGGTGATGCCGGGCAGGCCGATGGGGCAGGTGACGTGGGCCAGTTCCCCGGCCAGGAAGCCGCGCGCCTCCAGCCGGTGCCGGAAGGTCGCCCATTTGGTGCGGCTGCCGATCAGCCCCACAAAAGGCAGGTCGCCCCGCTCGCGCTGGCGCAGCAGGCAGGCGGCCACGATGTCCAGGTCCTCGGCGTGGCTGAAGCTCATGATCAGCACCCGCGCGCCCGGGCGCAGGTCGGCCACGGCGCGTTGCACCGGGTCGGAATGTTCGGCCAGCACCTGCGGCGGCAGATCGGTGGGGAACATCTCGTCGCGGCTGTCCACCCAGTGGATGTCGAAAGGCAGGGGCAACAGGGCCGCCACGATGGCACGCCCGACGTGGCCCCCACCGAACAGCGCCACCGGCGTGTGGGCGGCGCGCAGGCGCCGGGCCAGCGCCTCGCGGTCGCGCGGTCCCACCCATTCGTAGCGCAGCGTGACCTCGCCGCCGCAGCACTGGCCCAGGCTGGGACCCAGCACCACGGTCTGTTGCTCGGTACCCGCCTGGCCGGCCCGCAGCAGGGCGCGGGCCCGCTCGCAGGCCTGCCACTCCAGGTGGCCGCCGCCCACGGTGCCTATCTGGCCGTCGGCCAGCACCGCCATCCAGGCCCCGCGTTCGCGCGGCACCGATCCACGGGTGGCGTGCACCTGCACCACCACGGCAGCGGTGTGTGCCAGCTGATCGATCAATTGGGCCAGCAAGGACATCGGGTAAGCAATTGCAAGGATTGTCAGCCCGTCAGTATGCCCCGCAACATGCGTGGTCAGGGGCGCGCCACAGGCATACACTCCTTCCGCAAAACCGCATGAGTCCCCCCATGAGCCTTCGCCACCACGCCACGCCGTCGCCCACCCAACGCCTGCTGCGCGCCCTGCCGCTGGGCGTGCTCACCCTGCTGGCCGCCTGCAGCAGCCCGGTGACCGCCCCCCCGGCCGGCGCACCCGCGGGCCCACCGATGGCCACCTCACCCACCACACCGTCCAGCGGCAGCCCGTCGCCGTCGGCGCCCGGCCCGGCCAGCGTCAAACCCTCGTATGCGAGCGACCCGCGCAGCTACCGCCGTGACGCCGCCGCTCACCTGTATGCGCTCAACAACGGCCGCATCTACAGCGGCAAGCTGCCGCCGCTGCTGTACGCCATCGGCGTGATGCAGGTGGAACTGGACGCGCGCGGCCAGGTGCGCAGCTTTGGCTGGTTGCGCGCGCCCAAACATGCGCCCGAGGTCATGGCCGAGATCGAACGCACCGTGCGCCGCGCGGCGCCCTACCCGGCGCCGGCCCGGCTGGGCAAGGTCGTCTACACCGAGACCTGGCTGTGGGACAAGAGCGGGCGCTTCCAGCTCGACACGCTGACCGAGGGCCAACGCTCGGAGCTGTGATGGCGAGGTTTCGCCGCTGCGGCGTGCAGCAGGCCTTCAGCTGCCGCGGTAGGTGGAATAGCTCCAGGGGCTGACCAGCAGCGGCACGTGGTAGTGCTGGTCGGTGTGGGCCACGCCGAAGTCCAGCGCCACGCGGTTCAGGAAGTTGGGCTCGGGCAGGGCCACGCCGCGCGCCTGGAAGTATCCCTGCACATCGAACACCAGGCGGTAGGTGCCCACGCGCAGGCTGGCGTTGTCGTAGAGCGGGCCGTCCGGGTTGCGGCCGTCGGCGTTCAACTGGAAGCGCTTGACCAGCGTGGCGCGCGGCTCGTCGCTGCCGGCCACCGCTTCGGTGGTGTAGAGCGCCACCGACATGCCCGCCGCCGGGCAGCCGTTCATGGTGTCGAGTACGTGGGTGCTGAGGCCCATGGTGTTTCCTTGTGAGTGAAGTGGGTGGGACGGCCAGGTCGGCCAGGCTCTAGGGGTTTATCCGGTCGACTAAAAGTGTATACAGTTTTTTGATTCGTGGCTATGATCTGGTCATGGAATCATCCAGCACACGCCACATCGTCGAAACCCTGAGCCGGGCCATCGTCGAACACCGCCTGCACCCCGGCACCAAGCTGGCGGAGCAGAAACTGGCCGACCACTTCGGCGTCTCGCGCACCCTGGTGCGGCAAGCGCTGTTCCAGCTGGCGCAGAACCGGCTGATCCGCCTGGAGCCGGCGCGCGGCGCCTTCGTGGCCACGCCCTCCGTGGACGAGGCGCGGCAGGTGTTTGCGGTGCGCCGCATGCTCGAAGCCGAGATGACGCGCGAGTTCGTGCGCACCGTCACACCGGCCAAGATCAAGGCGCTCAAGGCCCACATCGCCGAGGAAAAGAAGGCGCTGGACGGACAGGACGTGGCCAGCCGCACCGAGCTGCTGGCCGATTTCCACGTCCGCATGGCCGAGCTCATGGGCAACCACGTGCTGGCCGAGCTGCTGGGCGAACTGCTCTCGCGCTGCGCCCTGATCACCCTGATGTACCAGAGCGCCGGCGCGGCCGGCCATTCGCACGATGAGCACGAGGCCATCGTCAAGGCCCTGGCCGCCAAGGACACCGAACTCGCGGTGCGCCTGATGCAAGAACACCTGCAACACGTCGAGGCCAACCTGACCTTTGACCGCAAGCTGCCCTCCAACGACCTTTCGATGGCCCTGTCATGAGCTCCACGAAACACCCCGCTTCCCGCGTCTACGACACCACCCAGCCCTACCCCCGCGACCTGGTCGGCCATGGCCGCGACGTTCCCCATGCCCAGTGGCCCGGCGGCGCCCGCATCGCGGTGCAGTTCGTGCTGAACTACGAGGAAGGCGGCGAGAACTGCGTGCTGCACGGCGACGCCGGCTCCGAGCAGTTCCTGTCGGAGATGTTCAACCCCGCGTCCTTCCCCGACCGCCACATCAGCATGGAAGGCATCTACGAATACGGCTCGCGCGCCGGTGTCTGGCGCATCCTGCGCGAATTCGAGAAGCGGGGCCTGCCGCTGACCGTGTTTGGCGTGTCCATGGCGCTGGAGCGCCATCCCGAGCTGACCGCCGCCTTCGTCGAGCTCGGCCACGAGATCGCCTGCCACGGCTGGCGCTGGATCCACTACCAGAACCTGGACGAAGCCATCGAGCGCGAACACATGCAGCGCGGCATGGAGACCATCGAGCGCCTGACCGGCGAACGCGCCCTGGGCTGGTACACCGGCCGCGACAGCCCCAACACCCGCCGCCTGGTGGCCGACTATGGTGGCTTCGAATACGACAGCGACTACTACGGCGACGACCTGCCTTTCTGGATGCAGGTGAAAAAGAGCAATGGCGAGGTCGTGCCGCAGCTCATCGTGCCCTACACGCTGGACGTGAACGACATGCGCTTCGCCTTGCCTCAGGGCTATTCGCACGCCGACCCCTTCTTCCAGTACATGAAGGACAGCTTCGATGCGCTCTACGCCGAGGGCGACCCGGGCGGCGACAACGCGCCCAAGATGATGAGCATCGGCATGCACTGCCGCCTGCTCGGACGCCCCGGGCGCATCACCGCGCTGCAGCGTTTCCTCGACCACATCCAGCGCCACGACAAGGTCTGGGTCTGCCGCCGCCTCGACATCGCGCGCCACTGGAAAGCCACCCATCCCTATCCCTCCACCCAAGCCGGGGCCTGAGCCATGCCGCTGACCATTGACCAACTCAACACCGCGCCGCTGCCCGATGTGGCCGCCGCGCTGGACGGCCTCTACGAACACTCGCCCTGGATCGTCGAGCGCACGCTGGTGCAGCGCCCGTTTCTGTCGCTGGCGCATTTCAAGCACGCGCTGGTGCAGACCGTCAAGGCCGGCGGGCGCGTCGCCCAGCTGGACCTGATCCGCGCCCACCCGGAGCTGGCGGGCAAGGCCATGGTGGCCAAGACGCTGACGGCGGAATCGACCAACGAGCAAGGCAAGGCCGGGCTGACCGACTGCACGCCCGAGGAATTCGCGCGTATCCAGCAGCTCAACGCCGACTACAACGCCCGCTTCGGCTTCCCCTTCATCCTGGCCGTGCGCGGCCCACGCGGCACGGGGCTGAACAAGGCCCAGATCATCGAAGCCTTCGGCCGCCGCGTGCACCACCACCCGGACTTCGAGCTGGCCGAGGCCTTGCGCAACATCCACCGCATCGCCGAGATCCGCCTGAACGACAAGTTCGGCGTCGAGCCCACCCTGGGCAATGACGTCTGGGACTGGCAGGAAAAACTCAGCGTCCACAGCGACCCCGGTTTTGCCGAAAAAGGCCAGCTCACCGTCACCTACCTGACCGACGCCCACCGCGCCTGCGCGCAACGCATCAGCCACTGGATGCGCGACTGCGGCTTCGACGAGGTCGAGATCGACGCCGTGGGCAATGTGGTGGGCAGGTACCACGGTGCCACACCCAATGCGAAATACCTGCTGACGGGATCGCATTACGACACCGTGCGCAACGGCGGCAAATACGACGGGCGCCTGGGCATCTTCGTGCCCATGGCCTGCGTGCGAGAGCTGCACCGCACCGGCCGCCGCCTGCCCTTCGGCTTCGAGGTGGTGGGTTTTGCCGAAGAGGAAGGTCAGCGCTACAAGGCCACCTTCCTCGGCTCCGGTGCGCTGATCGGGGACTTCAAGCCCGAGTGGCTGGACCAGAAGGACGCCGATGGCATCACCATGCGCGAGGCCATGCAGCACGCCGGACTGTGCATTGACGACATCCCCAAGCTGCGGCGCGACCCGGCCCGCTACCTCGGCTTTGTCGAGGTGCACATCGAACAGGGCCCGGTGCTCAACGAGATGGACCTGCCGCTGGGCGTCGTCACCTCCATCAATGGCAGCGTGCGCTACCTGGGCGAGGTGATCGGCATGGCCAGCCACGCCGGCACCACGCCCATGGACCGCCGCCGCGATGCCGCCTGCGCCGTGGCCGAACTCGCGCTCTACCTCGAACAGCGCGCCGCCAAGGACGGCGACTCGGTGGCCACCATTGGCCAGCTCCAGGTGCCCAGCGGCTCCATCAACGTGGTGCCGGGCCGTTGCAGCTTCAGCCTGGACCTGCGCGCCCCCACCGACGCCCAGCGCGACGCCCTGGCCGGCGACGTGTTGGCCGAGCTGGCCGCCATCTGCGAGCGCCGCGGCTTGCGCCACACGCTGGAGGAAACCATGCGCGCCGCCGCCGCCCCAAGCGCGCCCGCGCTGCAGCAGCGCTGGGAAGCCGCCGTGAAGGCCCAGGGCCTGCCGCTGTTCCGCATGCCCAGCGGGGCCGGCCACGACGCCATGAAGCTGCACGAGGTGATGCCCCAGGCCATGCTGTTCGTGCGAGGCGAGAACAGCGGCATCAGCCACAACCCGCTCGAATCGACCAGCAGCGAGGACATGCAGCTGTGTGTCCAGGCCTTTGCCCACCTGCTCGACAGCCTTGCCCAAGATCCCCTTTGAGAACGACCATGACCACTTCCTACCCTGCCCTGGACCAATGGATCAGCGACCACTTCGACGAAGAAGTGGCCTACCTGCGTGAACTCGTGCGCGTGCCCACCGACACGCCGCCCGGCAACAACGCGCCCCACGCCGAACGCGCCGCCGAGCTGCTGGCCGGCATGGGCTACACGGCCGAGAAACACGCCGTGCCCGAGGCCACGGTGCGCGCCGCCGGCCTGCAGACCATCACCAACCTGATCGTGCGCCGCCGCTTTGGCGAAGGCGGCAGGACCATCGCCCTCAACGCCCACGGCGACGTCGTGCCACCCGGCGAAGGCTGGACCCACGACCCCTACGGCGGCGAGGTGGTGGACGGCAAGATGTATGGCCGCGCCACGGCCGTGAGCAAGTGCGACTTCGCCACCTTCACCTTCGCGCTGCGCGCGGTCGAGGCCGTGGCCCAGGCCCAGGGCCTGGCGCTCAAGGGCGCGGTCGAACTGCACTTCACCTACGACGAGGAATACGGCGGCGAGGTCGGCCCGGGCTGGCTGCTCGCACAAGGCCTGACAAAACCCGATCTGATGATCGCGGCCGGCTTCAGCTACCAAGTGGTGACCGCCCACAACGGCTGCCTGCAAATGGAAGTGACGGTACAGGGCGACATGGCCCACGCCGCCATCCCCGACAGCGGCACCGACGCGTTGCAGGGCGCCGTGCACATCCTGAACGCGCTGTACCGCCTCAACAGCGACTACCTGAAAGTGCGCTCCTCGGTCGAGGGCATCACCCACCCCTACCTCAACGTCGGCCAGATCAGCGGCGGCACCAACACCAACGTGATGCCCGGCAAGGTGAGCTTCAAGCTCGACCGCCGCATGATCCCCGAGGAAAACCCGGTCGAGGTCGAGGCCGCGCTGCGCCAGACCATCGCCGACGCGGCGGCCTCCTTCCAGCCGCCGCGTGGCGGCAAGACCCTGCAGGTCGACGTCAAGCGCATCCTGCTGGCCAACGCCATGAAGCCGCTGGCGGGCAACCAGCCGCTGGTGTCGGCCATCCAGAAACACGGCGGCGCCATCTTCGGCGAAACCATCCCGGCCGTGGGCACGCCGCTCTACACCGACGTGCGTCTGTACGTGGAGCGCGGCATCCCCGGCGTGATCTACGGCGCCGGACCGCGCACCGTGCTGGAGTCGCACGCCAAGCGCGCCGACGAGCGCCTGGACCTGGCCGACCTGCAACGCGCCACCCAGGTGATCGCGCGCACGCTGGTGGACCTGCTGAACGACTGAACGCCGCCCACATCAGTGGCGCCACCGAGGATGCCGCCGATCGGGCTCCGCCCGTCGGCTGGCATCGCCCCCTGGGGGGGACGCCGAAGGCGGCGCGGGGGGTCACTTCAGCGCTTGACCAAGGCTGTCGCTCACGTGCACCGTGATGGCGATGCCGGCGGCCACGCTTTGGCTCACGGTGCAGTACTGCTCGAAGCTGTCCAGCACGCGCTGCAGGTGGTCGAGCTGGTCGGCCGGCACGCCCAGACGCAGCTCGGCGCGGATGGCAAGCACACGCTGGCGCCCCTCGGCATTGCGCCCCACCTCGGCCACCACCTCGGTGTGGATGGGCTCGGGACTTTGTTTGTACTTGCGCAATGCGAACAGCAGCGAATCGGACAGGCAATTGCCCACCGCCGCCGTCAGCAGCTGCACCGGTGACGGCCCGCTGGCGCCACCCATGGGTGGCGGCTCGTCGCCCACAAGGGGTGGCACGGGCGCGCCGAAGTCGATGAGGAAGCGGTAGTCCTGCTGCTGCTGCAGGGTGACAGTGATCTGCTGGTCGGCCATGGGGGTCGGGTCAAGTGTGGAAAGTTGCCTAGCATATGCCAGGCACCTCGCAGATCCCCGGCCGCCCTCAGGCCAGGCCGTGGCGGAATTCGTAGTCGGCCTGAGGCATGGCATGGCCGTACAGCCAGCCCTGGCCCAGCACGCAGCCCATGTCGCGCAACTGCAGCAACTGCCCCGGCGTTTCGAGACCTTCGGCCAGCACCTCGACGCCGAGGTCACGGCCCAGCTCGACGATCATGGCCGCGAGCTTGCGCGCGCGCGCATCGGTCTCGATGGCGCAGACCAGGCTGCGGTCGATCTTCAGTTCCTGGAAGCGCAGCTCGACCAGCCGCCCCAGGCTGGAGTGGCCGGTGCCGAAGTCGTCGATGGACAGCTCGAAGCCGTGCGAGACCAGCGCCGCCAGCGTGTCCTGCACCTGGCTGTGGTCCTGCGCGAAAGCGCTCTCGGTGATCTCCAGCCGCAGGCGCCGGTTGGCCACCCCATGGCGCTGGCACAGGGTGTGCAACCAGTCCGCGAAGCCCGTTTCCTCCAGTTGCCGGATGCTGACGTTGACCGAGATCCGGTGCACCGGGTCGGCCCAGCTCGCCAGCGCCAGTACCGCCTTCTCGGCCACCCGCTCGCCCAGGCTGCGGATGGCGCCGGTCTGTTCGGCCATGGGAATGAACTCGGCCGGCAGCACCAGCGTGCCGTCGCGACGGCGCCAGCGCACCAGGGCCTCGGCGCCCATCACGCGCTCGTCCAGCAGCCGCAGCTGGGGTTGCAGGAACATCTCGATGCGGTCTTCGGCCAGCGCGTCCTGCAGGTCGCTGAGCAGGCGCACGCGCTGGCGCACCTCGTCGGCCAGCGCCGGCGTCCAGTCGCCGCAACGCAGCTGGCGCCCGGTGGGCAGGCGCGAGACCACCAGGCCCGCTTCGTCAACGGCCTGGGTGACGGACGCCGCGCCCTCGGACCAGCCGATGGCGATGGGCAGCCGCACCTCCACACCGGCCACGGCCACCGGCTGGCTCAGCAGGTCCAGCACGCGCTGGCGCAGGGCGTCGCCACCGCTGCCCGGCACCGCCAGCGCGATGCGGTCGCCGTTGATGCGGGCCACGCGCCCACCTTCACCCAGGCCCTGCTCCAGACGCCGCCCGACCTCGGCGATCAACTGGTTGGTGACCTGTTCCCCCAGGGTGCCGCGGATGTCCTCCAGCTCGTCGATCTGCACCTGGGCAAACCAGGCGCCCTTGGCGCTGAGGCCACGCCGGAAACCGAGGCGGTTGCGCAGGCCGGTCTCGACGTCGTGGTGCGCCAGATGCTCCAGTTCCTGGAAGACCTGCACGTTGTCCAGGCCCAGCGAAATGTTGATGGCGAACACCTCCAGCATGTGCCGGGTCACGTCGTTCAGCGGCGCCTGGGCGGTCAGCAGCACGACCAGCTCATCGCCGCCCGACGAGCGGATGTGCACGGTCTTGAAGCCACCGATGTCGCCCACGGCCCCGCCCAGCTGCTGGGCAAAACACTGCTGAACGGGTTCGGGCAACTGGTTCAGCGACTCGCCCACCAGGTCGCGGTAGACACCGGCGGCGGCCACCACCTGGCCCTGCGTCTCGCCGGGTTGGCGTTCGCGCTTGCGCAGCACCACCACGCCCTGGGGCTGGCATTCGCTGATGTCGCAGATCTGCGTCAGCACGCCTTCGGCAAAACTCTGCAGCGAATGGCGTTGCGTCACCAGCGTGCCCGAGGCCGACACCACTTTTTCGAGCCCGCGCTGGTGGGCCTGCAGCCGCACCAGCTGGTGGTAGCCCCGCACGGCCACCGTCAGGCAGGCCATGAGCCGTCCCTGCGTCAACTCCGACTTGGTCTTGTAGTCGTTGATGTCGTAGCGCTTGATGACGTCCAACTCTGGCGCGTAGCCCGGCTGGCCGGTGCGCAGGATGATGCGCAGCGGCTCGCGTCCCGGCATCGCGCGGATGCGCTCGACCAGGCGCAGGCCGGCATCGGGCGTCTCCATCACCACGTCCAGCAGCACCACCGCGATGTTGGGCTCGTGGGCGATCAGCTCCAGCGCCTGCCGCGCCGATGTCGCCTGCAGCAGCTCCAGGCCACGGCCGTCGATCTCGCTGTCGCGCAGGCTGAAGGCCGTGGCCATGAAGACGTCTTCCTCGTCGTCCACCACCAGCACCCGCCACGGCACCGAGGTCTGGCTCAGTGCCCGCGCGGTGACGGACTCGTCCTCGAACAGCAGGATATCGTCGCCTTGCAGCGCAAGGTCCTCAGTGGACGGCATAGATCGCGGTGTCCTCTTGGCTGGTGGCCGCGGCCAACGGGGCCACGACCGGGAGTTCGATGTCGATGGTGCTGCCCTGTCCCAGCGCGCTTTGCAGGTCCAGGCGCCCGCCCAGCGCGCCCACGACGATGTTGCGCACGATGGACAGGCCCAGGCCGCTGCCCCCCTGGCCCAGACGGGTGGTGAAGAAGGGTTCGAAGACGCGGGCCAGGTGCTCCGGCGCGATGCCGGCGCCATTGTCGGCCACCGTCAGCGCCACGCGATCACCGTCCAGCCGCCTGGCGCCGACGCGGACCACCGACAAGGGCGAAGCCGCGTCGCCAAACGCATGGATCACGGCGTTGCTGAGCAGGTTGCCCAGCACCTGGCCCAGCGCCCCCGGGTAGCTGTCCAGCTCGATCCCGGGCGGGATTTCGTTGACCAGTTGCAAAGGATTGCCGCGCAGGCTGGGCCGCAGCGAGGCCATGATCTCGTCGACCACCTGGCGCAGGTCGAAGCGGCGGCGCGTCATGCCCGTGCGGTCCACCGCCACCTGCTTGAAGCTGCTCACCAGGCCGCTGGCGCGCTCCAGGTTCTGCAGCAGCAGCCGGGTCGCTTCCAGCACATCGGCCAGGAATACGTCCAGCGCCGAGCGCTTGAGCGCACCGCCGGCCAGCGCAGCAGCGAAAACACGGCGCTTTTCCTCCAGGCTGCTGGCCACCGTGACCGCCACCCCGATGGGGGTGTTGAGTTCGTGCGCCACACCCGCCACCAGGCCCCCCAGCGACGCCAGCTTCTCGGCCTCCACCAGCTCCGACTGGGCGCTGCGCAGGCGCTGGCTGATCCGCTGCTCCTCCTGCAGCAGGCGCTGGCGCTCGGCCAGGAAGGCCTGCAACAGCGCGATCTGGTCCAGCACCTCGGAAAAGTCGGCGTTCAGCGTGCGCGCCTGGGGCTGCGGGCGGGCTTCACCCGTGGCCAGGTGCTCCAGGGCCGATGCCACCCAGCGGATGGGCGCGATGATGCTGTCGGCGATCAGGCGGTGGGCCAGCAGCGCCAGCAGCAGGACGGCGGCGACCATGAGCAAGGCGGCCACAACGGCCCACTGGCTGGCGCTGCGCGCCTGCTCCAGGTTGTCGCGGGCCACGTCCACCTGCAGCTTCAGCAAGGCCGCCATCTCGGTGTTGAACTGCAGCACCGCGCCTTCGTGGGCCGCTTGTGGGGGGCCGGCCAGCGCGGTCGCGCGGCGGAACAGTTGCCGGCGCAGTTGGTCCAGGGCCGTTCGCACCTGGCGCGCCAGCACGGTTTCGGCCGGAGTCATGTAGGTCAGTTGGTAGGCCGCCCACAGGGCCTCGATTTCGGCCCAGTGAGGGGCCAGGGCCGTGTCAGGCGAGGCGCCCCGTTCGACAGCGGCCGCCAGGGCACGCGGGATGCGGGCGTTGACCATGTCGCTGATGCGCTGCAGATCGTGCAGCGGCACCACGCGGTCGGCGTACACCGTGTCCAGCCGCGCCACCAGGTAACGCCCGAAGCCCAGGGACACCAGAAAGGCCAGCAGGACCACGCCCCCCATGGCCAGGAAGACACGGCGCAGCGTCTGCTGAACCGACTGGTCCAGACGGCGCTGCAGGCTCACCATGGCGAACACCCGTCACGTTGCGGCAACACTTCATCTCCCCGAACCCTGGCCACCGCCCGGTACGGAGCGGAAGCGGAAACATGGCAACCCCAGCGGCGCTGCACGGCATGCGCAGCACCGCGACTCAGGTCATCAGCCCACCGCGTCCTTCACACACTTCTTCTCGAAGCTGTTCTTGGCCGCACCTGCGAGCTTCTTCTCCTTGGACGCCACCTCACACGTGGCGGAGGCGTCCTTCTCACACTTCTTCAGGAAGGAGGTCTTGGCGGCGCCAGCGAGCTTCTTCTCCGCGGCAGCGGCATTGCACGAGGGACCCTCGGCAAAGGCGGCTGTGCAGAACAACAAGGCCAAGGAACAAGCAAGGTGTTTGGTCATGGGCATTCCCCAAAAACGTCCAACACTCCCTGAAGTATCATTTTTTGACGATCTACCAAGACATTACCAGAGGCCGGCCAGATTGAACAAGTTGGCACACTTTGCAACAAAAAATACCGGTCGTGGCGTCTTGCGACGCCCACAGCTGAAACATCCGCGACGAGGCCAACCACGCCAACTCGGTATACTTCTTCCGCTCGTCATTGGGGAGTAGCCGCTCTGCGCCCTGCAGAGGTTTGCGTCAACACACTTGGTCCTCACGGCCATGGCGCAGACAGCCAAGAGCCTGGCAAGACCTTTGACCTCACTGCCTCCGGTTGGGCCGGGGATGCGGTGTGGTCTCTGGTGGATTGCTGGCCCTTGGAGTTCTCATGGAAGCTTTTTTCATCTCGACCGGTGTCGTCGCCCTGGGCGAAATGGGCGACAAGACCCAGTTGCTGGCCATGCTGCTGGCGGCCAAGTTCCGCAAACCCGTTCCCATCGTCCTCGGCATCCTGGTGGCCACCCTGGCCAACCACGCGCTGGCCGGCGTCATCGGCGACTGGGTGGCCCAGGCCCTGGGCCCCGACCTCTTGCGCTGGGTGATCGGCCTGTCCTTCATCGCCATGGCGGTCTGGATGCTGGTGCCCGACAGCGTGGACGAAGGCGACGGTGACAGCAAGCTGCGCCTGGGCGTGTTCGGCACCACGGTGCTGGCCTTTTTCCTTGCCGAAATGGGCGACAAGACCCAGATCGCCACCGTGGCCCTGGCCGCCCGCTACAGCGACCTGATCTCGGTGGTGGCCGGCACCACCCTGGGCATGATGCTGGCCAACGTGCCCGCCGTGTTCCTGGGCGACCGCATCGCCAAGGCGGTCTCCATGACGCTGGTGCACGGCATCACCGCGCTGATCTTCGCGGTGCTGGGTGTGCTGACGCTGTTCAACGTCGGCCACCTCTTTTAAAGAACTTGTCCGTCAATTCGGCGGGGCCGCGTTGGGACGCCATCGGGATGAGTTGACCGCCAACACCGCGCAGCATGGGCCGGTGGCCCATGCAAGGGGTTGGGTGGGCAAATCGCCCGATTTCGTCACACCCCGAAGGGCAAGTGCCTTATTAGGCGGTCTGCGGCGTTGCAAAGCCTCGACAGGCCACCGGCCCGTCTGTGTTTTGCGCCTTGGAGCCCATCCCAAAAAGGCGCTTGCGCGACCCCGCCTCGTTGACGGACAAGTTCTAAGTCACGAGACGGCGCCGCCGGCCAACGGCGCATCGTCCTCGTGCGACACCGCCGCCAGCAGGGCCGCGCGCACCGCGTCGGTCAACATGGACAGCCGCATGCCCGTCATGCCCGGGTGGCGCGCGGCCTGCACAGGCAGTGGCGGCAGGTGCACAAACCCCACCCTCAGGCCGGGCGCGCGGGTGGCGCGCCAATGCGCCCCCGCGTAGAAAACGTGGTTGCAAACGAAGGTGCCCGCCGTCTGTGACACCGAGGCCGGCACGCCCGCCGCCCGCACCGCCGCCACCATGCGTTTGATGGGCAGGCTGGCCAGGTAGGCGGTGGGACCGCCCGGGACCACGGGCCGGTCCACCGGCTGCTGCCCCGCGTTGTCGGGGATGCGCGCATCGTCCACGTTGAGGGCCACCCGCTCCACCGTCACCTCGGGCCGGTTGCTGGCCAAGCCCAGCGACAGCAGCACGTCGAAGGGCTGCGCCGCCAACGCCGACTGCAGCACCTCGCGCGCACGACCGAACTCGCAGGGCAGCAGCAAGGCCCTCACCTTGGCGCCGCCGAAGTACATGCCGTCCAGCGCGTGGGCCACCTCCCACGAAGGGTTCACGTGGTCGCCATCAAAAGGCTCGAAGCCGGTGAGCAGGATGTGTTTCATGCGGGTTCCCCAAAACCGCCACCGCCGGGCGTGTGGATCTCGAACACGTCGCCCACCGCCATCTCGGCCTGGCCGATGTGGGCGAGTGCCTCCACCGCACCATCGGCGCGCACGACGCGGTTGATGCCCACCGCGCCAGGCTGGCCGCCGGCCATGCCGAAGGCGGGGTGGATGCGGCCATTGCTCAGGATGCTGGCCGTCATGGGCTCCAGGAACCGCACGCGCCGCACGCCGCCGTCACCACCGCGCCAGCGCCCCGCGCCGCCCGAGCCGGCGCGGATGGCATAGCCCTCCAGCCGCACCGGGAAGCGGAACTCCAGGATTTCGGGATCGGTCAGGCGCGAGTTGGTCATGTGGGTCTGCACGACGCTGGTGCCTTGGAAGCCACCGGTGAGCACACCTTGCGCGTCAAACACACCACCCGCGCCGCTGCCGCCCGAGATGGTCTCGTAGTACTGGTGGCGCGTGTTGCCGAAGGTGAAGTTGTTCATGGTCGGCTGCCCGCCCGCCATCACGCCGAGCGCGCCCAGCAGCGCGTTGGTGATGCAGCTGGAGGTCTCCACGTTGCCCGCCACCACCGAGGCCGGTGGGTTGGGGTTGAGCATGGAGCCGGGCGGGATGATGACCTTGAGCGGCTTCAGACACCCGGCGTTGAGCGGGATGTCGTCGTCCACCAGCGCGCGGAAGGCGTACAGGACGGCGGCCATGCACACGGCCGTGGGGGCGTTGAAGTTGTTGGTCTGCTGCGCGCTGGTGCCGGTGAAATCGATTTCGGCCGTGCGCGCGGCCGCGTTGACCCGCACCGCCACGCAGATCTGCGCGCCGTTGTCCAGCGGCAGGGTGAAGGCACCGTCCTTCAGGCGCGGGATGACGCGGCGCACCGATTCCTCGGCGTTGTCCTGCACGTGGCGCATGTAGGACTGCACCACGGGCAGGCCGAACTGCGCCACCATCTTGCGCAACTCCTGCACGCCCTTTTCGTTGGCGGCGATCTGGGCCTTGAGGTCGGCCATGTTCTGCTGCGGGTTCCTCGACGGGTATTCGCCACTTTGCAGCAGCGCCACCATCTCGGCCTCGCGCAGCTGGCCTCGGTCGACCAGCTTGACGTTGTTGATCTGCACACCCTCTTCCTCGATGCGGGTCGAGAACGGTGGCATGGAGCCCGGCGTGCTGCCGCCGATGTCCGCATGGTGGCCACGCGACCCCACATAGAAGGTGGGCTGCGCCTCGTCACCGATGTAGACCGGCGTGATCACCGTCACGTCGGGCAAATGGGTGCCGCCGTGGTAGGGGTCGTTGAGCACGAACACGTCGCCTGGGTGCATGCGCCCGCTGTTCTCGCGGATCACGGTCTTGATGCTTTCGCCCATGGACCCGAGGTGCACCGGCATGTGGGGCGCGTTCGCGATCAGGTGGCCTTCGCTGTCGAACAGGGCACACGAAAAGTCCAGCCGCTCCTTGATGTTGACCGAGTAGGCGGTGTTCTGCAGCTGCAGGCCCATCTGCTCGGCGATGTTCATGAACAGGTTGTTGAACACCTCCAGCAGCACCGGGTCGGCGGTGGTGCCCACGGCGTAGCTCTGGGCGCGCGCCACCTGGCGCTCCACCAGCAGATGGTCGTGCTCGGTCAGGCGCGCGACCCAGCCGGGCTCGACCACGGTGGTGGCATTTTTCTCGGCAACGATGGCCGGGCCGGGGATGAGGTCGCCCGGGCGCAGGTCCTCGCGCACCACCAGGGCGGCGTCGAACCAGGCGCCTTCGGTGTAGACGCGCACGGTGTCGCGGCGGGGCACCTCACGCGGCGGATGCAGGGGCAGCACCGGCTCGGCCGGCGCGTCGCCAGGCAGGACCGCCTCCACCGACACCGCTTCCACCACCAGGGGCTTGCCGCTCATGAGGAAGGCGAAGCGTTGGCGATAGGCGGCTTCGAAAGCCGTCTGGACACCCGCTACATCGTCGACAAAAGGTACAACCATCGCCGCATCGCTGCCGGCGTAGCGCACATGCACGCGCCGGTGCACCGTGATGGCGCCGCCACCGCTGGCCTGGCGCAACAGCTCGGTGCGGGCCTCGTCGGCCAGGGCGTCCAGCTGGGCCGCGATGCCGGGCAGCGCGTCGGCCGACAAGGGCGACTCGACGGCCTGCTCGCGCATCACGGTCTGGTCGGCCAGGCCCATGCCGTAGGCACTGAGCACACCGGCCAGCGGGTGCACCAGCACCCGCGTCATGCCCAGGGCGTCGGCCACCAGGCAAGCGTGCTGGCCACCAGCGCCGCCAAAACACTGCAGCGTGTAGCGGGTGACGTCGTAGCCGCGGGCCACCGAAATTTTCTTGATGGCGTTGGCCATCTGCTGCACCGCGATGCGGATGAAGCCGTCGGCCACGTCCTCGGGCGCACGGCCGGTTTGATGAGACAGCTCGCCGAACCGTGCGCGCACCACGTCGGCGTCCAGCGCCTCGTTGGCCTGCGGGCCGAACACGCGCGGGAACCAGGCCGGCTGCACCTTGCCCACCATCACGTTGGCGTCGGTCACGGCCAGCGGGCCGCCGCGCCGGTAGCTGGCCGGACCGGGGTTGGCGCCGGCGCTCTGGGGCCCGACGCGGAAACGCGCGCCGTCGAAGGCCAGGATGGAGCCGCCGCCCGCGGCCACGGTGTGGATGCTCATCATGGGCGCGCGCATGCGCACGCCGGCCACCTGGGTCTCGAACTCGCGCTCGAAGGCGCCGGCGTAGTGGCTCACGTCGGTGCTGGTGCCTCCCATGTCGAAGCCGATCACCTTGGGCTGTCCCGCGATCTCCGCCGGAAAACTTGAAAAGGCCAGCTCCGCTGTCCGTGCCATGCCCACGATGCCGCCGGCCGGGCCGCTGAGGATGGCGTCCTTGCCCTGGAAACGGTGGGCGTCGGTGAGGCCACCGGAGGACTGCATGAAGTACAGCGGCACGCCCGGCATCTCGGCCGCCACCTGCTCCACGTAGCGGCGCAGGATGGGCGAGAGGTAGGCATCGACCACGGTGGTGTCGCCCCGGCTCACGAACTTCATCAGCGGGCTGGTGCCGTGCGAGGTGCTGACCTGGGTGAAGCCGATCTCGCGCGCCAGTTCGGCGGCGCGGGCCTCGTGGGCGGTGTAGCGGTAGCCGTGCATGAAGACAATGGCCACGCTGCGCAGGCCGGCGTCGAACGCGGCCCAGAGGCGCTCGCGCAGGTGGGACTCGTCCAGCGCCTCGATGAGCTCGCCGTGGGCGCCCACGCGTTCCTGGGCCTCGATGACGCGGCTGTAGAGCAGCTCGGGCAACACGATGTGGCGGTCGAACAGGCGCGGCCGGTTCTGGTAGGCGATGCGCAGCGCATCGCGGAAACCACGCGTGGTGACCAGCAGCGTGGGCTCGCCCTTGCGCTCCAGCAGCGCGTTGGTGGCCACCGTCGTGCCCATCTTCACGCATTCCACCAGCGCCGGCGTCACCGGCTCTTCCGGCGCCAGGCCCAGCAGGTGGCGCATGCCGGCCACGGCCGCGTCGCGGTACTGCTCGGGGTTTTCGCTCAGCAGCTTGTGGGTGGTGAGGCTGCCGTCGGGGCGCTTGCCGACGATGTCGGTGAAGGTGCCACCGCGGTCGATCCAGAATTGCCAGCGGTTGTCGGTGCGTGTGTTCATGGGAAACCTGGGTTCAGAGGGATGCGGCCGCTCGGGCCGCCTGGTCGTACATGCCGGACAGGACGCGCAACAGGCGCGCGAGCTGGCCGATGTCGTGGTTGAGCCCTTCGTCGGCGCCCAGGGCGTCGATCAGGCAGCTCTCGCGGATCTCACGGTAGCGCTCCACGTGGGCACGCCCCTGCTCGGTGGCGGCGTAGGTCACCTCCTTGCCGCTCTTGCTGGAGGCCACCACGCCCAGGCCTTGCAGCTTCTTGAGGGCGTAGTTGATGAGGTGGGTGTCTTCCACGTTCATGATGAAGCAGATGTCGGCCAGGCGCTTGTCGCGCGCGCGGTGGGTCACATGGTGCAGCACCAGCACGTCCAGCGGCGTGAGGTCCTTGAGGCCGGCGGCGCTCATGCAGTGCACCACCCAGCGGTGGAAGGCGTTGCCCGCCACGATGAGGCCGAACTCGAACTCGCTCATCTCCGCGCTCTGCGGCGACACCAGGTGCGCCGACGAGACAATGGGCACGGAATCTGCTTTTTGGGATTTGCGCGTGGAAGCCATGCGAAGAGTCTAGTAATTTCACCAACAAAATGCCAACAATTTGTTGACATCAAGGGAAAACACGGAGCACACTGGCTCGGCGCCCGGCTACATTCTGTGACGTTGGTCCCGGCACCAAAACCACACTTCGCCCCATCCTTTTCTGGAGCCCCCATGAAGCGTCGACTGTTCTCCGCCACCCTGTTGTCCACCGCGCTGGCCTTTGGCGCCGCCGCACAGGCGCAAACCAAATGGGACCTGCCGGCCGCCTACCCGGCCACCAACTTCCACACCGAGAACCTGACGCAGTTCGCCAACGACGTGGACAAGGCCACCGCGGGCAAGCTCAAGATCACCATCCACGCCAACGCCTCGCTGTTCAAGGCGCCCGAGATCAAGCGCGCGGTGCAGGGCGGGCAGGCGCAGATCGGTGAAATCCTGCTGGCCAACTTCGCCAACGAGAACCCCATCTACGCGCTCGACGGCGTGCCCTTCCTGGCCACCGGCTACGAGGATTCGCGCAAGCTCTACGAAGCCTCCAAGGCGGCGATGGACAAGTTGCTGGCGCCCCAGGGCATGAAGATGCTGTACGCCGTGGCCTGGCCGCCGCAAGGCATCTACAGCAAGCGCGAGATCGCCTCGGTGGCCGACCTGCGCGGCATCAAGTGGCGCGCCTACAGTCCCGCCACGGCCAAGATCGCCGAGCTGATCGGCGCGCAGGCCGTGCAGATCCAGGCCGCCGAACTGAGCCAGGCCCTGGCCACCGGCGTGGTCGAGAGCTACATGTCCTCGGGCTCCACGGGCTACGACTCCAAGACCTACGAACACATCAAGAACTTCTACGACACCCAGGCCTGGCTGCCCAAGAACGCGGTCATCGTCAACCTGCGCGCCTTCAACGCCCTGGACGCCGCCACGCAAGCCGGCGTGCTCAAGGCCGCCGCCGACGCCGAGGCCCGTGGCTGGAAGATCAGCCAGGAAAAGAACGACGAGTACAAGCGCCTGCTGACCGAAAAGGGCATGAAGATCCACAAGCCCTCGGCCAAGCTCATGACCGACATGCAGCAGGTCGGCGGCATCATGCTGGCCGACTGGCAAAAGGCCGCCGGTCCCGATGGCGCGGCCATCATCGAGGCCTACAACAAGGCCCGGGCCAAGAAGTAAGCCGCGACAGACCACACCATGCAACGCCTTCGCGCCGGGCTGCACACCCTGATCGACTTCGCGGGCGCGCTGGCAGCGGCCTGCGTGTTCCTGATCTTCGTGCTGATGATCGTGGGTGGCGTGGGCCGCCAACTCAACCTGCAGGTCAGCGGCGTCAACGATGTTGTCGCGTGGCTGTGCGCCGCCGCCTCCTTCTTTGCCATGGCCCACGCCTTCCGCCACGGCGACTTCGTGCGCGTGACGCTGCTGCTGGAGGCCCTGCCGCCGCGTGCACGCCACGCGCTCGACGCGGTCTGCCTGGGGGTGGCCACGGTCGCGGTGGCCTACCTCACCTGGTGGGCCACGCTGTTCACCTGGGAAAGCCACGAGTTCAATGAAATGGCCATGGGCCTGGTGGTGATCCCGATCTGGATCCCGCAAAGCACCTTCGTGCTGGGCTGCTGGCTGTTGCTGGCCACGGTGCTGGACGAACTGGTGCTGGTGCTGCAGGGCCACAAGCCCCACTACCAGACCGCCGTGGAAGAACGCCACGCGCGCGGCGACTTCTCCTCCGATATCTGACGCTTCAAGGAATCCCATGGATACCGTACTCATGGGCGGCATGCTGCTGGCCATCATGCTGGTGCTGCTGGCCGGGGGCGTCTGGATCGCCATGACGCTGGCCATCGTCGGCTGGATAGGCCAGGCCTTCTTCACCTCCACCCTGCCCGGCAAGAACCTGTTCTCCGCCTTCTGGGAGTCCAACGCCTCGTGGGAGCTGGCCGCGCTGCCGCTGTTCATCTGGATGGGCGAGATCCTGTTCCGCACCAAGCTCAGCGAAGAGATGTTCGAGGGCCTGCGCCCCTGGCTCAACCGCGTGCCCGGGCGGCTCATGCACACCACCATCCTGGGCTGCGGCGTGTTCGGCTCGGTGTCGGGTTCGTCGGCCGCCACCTGCGCCACCATCGCCAAGGTGGCCCTGCCCGAACTCAAGCGGCGCGGCTACAACGAGCAGCTGGCCATCGGCTCGCTGGCCACGGCGGGCACCCTGGGCATCCTGATCCCGCCCTCCATCACCATGGTGGTCTACGCGGTGGCGGCGGACGCCTCCATCATTCGCATCTTCCTGGCCGGCTTTCTGCCAGGTCTGCTGCTGATGCTGCTGTTCTCGGGCTACATAGGCTGGTGGAGCCTCAAGCACCCGGACCAGGTGCCCCCGGCCGATCCGCCGAGCAGCTTCATGACCAAGCTGCGCACCTCGGGCAGCCTGATCCCGGTGGGCCTGCTGATCGTCTTCATCGTCTGGGTGCTGGTGGCCGGCTGGGCCACCGCCACCGAATGCGCGGCCTTCGGCGTGCTGGGCTCGCTGGCCATCGCGGCCTGGGGGCGCAGCCTGACCTGGACCAACTTCAGCGAAGGCCTGATGGGTGCCACCCGCACCAGCTGCATGATCATGTTCATCCTGGCCGGCGCCGCCTTCCTGACCAAGACCATGGCCTTCACCGGCATCCCGCGCGAGCTGGCCGAATGGGTCAACAGCATGCACCTGTCGCCCTATGCCCTGATCGGCGCGCTGGTGCTGATCTACCTGGTGTTGGGCACCGCCCTGGACGGCATCTCCATGATCGTGCTGACCAGCGCGGTCGTGCTGCCCATGATCCAGAAGGCCGGCTTCGACCTGATCTGGTTCGGCATCTTCATCATCCTGCTGGTGGAGATCGCCGAGGTCACCCCGCCGGTGGGCTTCAACCTGTTCGTGCTGCAGAACATGACCGGCAAGGACAGCAACCGCATCGCCCGCGCCGCCCTGCCCTTCTTTGCCTGCCTGGTGGTGTGCATCGCGCTGATCACGCTGTTCCCGCAGATCGTCACCATCGTGCCCGACCTGGTCATGGGCAAGGAACAATAAAAGGCGCCTCCCGCCATCCTCTACACTGCCCACCCTGCCCGCGTGCCAACGCGGGAATGGCAAGCAGACAAAGGAAAGACGTGTTCAAGAACGTGATGGTCTACCGCCTGGGCGCTGAAACGCTGCCCACGCTGGAAGCAATGGAAGAAGCGCTGCACGGCGCGCGTTTCGTGGAATGTGGGGCCTCGCAGGAGCTGTCGGTGGGCTGGACGGCGCCACGCGGCGAGGCGCACGGCGCCCTGGTCGAGTCGGTGGCCGGGCAGCGCATCCTCAAGTTCATGGTGGAGTCCAAATCGGTGCCGTCCAACGTGGTGCGCCGCAAGGCCGACGAGGAGATCGCCCGCATCGAGGCCAGCACCGGCCGCAAGCCCGGCAAGAAGGAAACGCGCGACCTGCGCGAGGACGCCAAGCGCGCCCTGCTGCCACAGGCCTTCAGCAAGGTCTCCAGCGTGTGGGTGTGGATGGACCACGAACAGGACCTGCTGATCCTGGACGCCGGCAGCCAGTCGCGCGCCGACACCGTGATCACCGCCCTGGTCGAGGCCGTGCCCGGCCTGGCCCCGCGCCTGTTCAACACCCAGCAGACGCCCCAGAGCGCCATGGCGCAGTGGCTCAGCGCGGGCGAGGCCGGTGGCGCCTTCCAGATCGAGCAGGAGTGCGAGCTCAAGTCCAGCGGTGAGGACCGCGCGGTGGTCAAGTACGCCCGCCACACCTTGGACATCGATGAGGTCAAGCAACACGTGGCGCAAGGCAAGCTGCCGACCAAACTCGCGCTGAACTGGCAGGGCCGCGTGGCCTTCACGCTGACCGAGTCGATGACGCTCAAGAAGGTGGGCTTCCTGGAAACCGTGTTCGAAGGCACGTCCAAGGAAAAGGAAGACAACTTCGACGCCGACGTGGCCCTGAGCACCGGTGAGCTGGGCCAGCTGATTCCCGAACTGGTGGAGCTGCTGGGCGGCGAACTGCTGGAATTCGGCGCGGCGCCGGCCTCGGCGCCCGCCGGGGGCGGCACGGTGACCACCGGCGCGGCCCACGTGGCCCTGGCCACGGCCGACGACAGCGCCCCCTTCTGAACGGCTGAACCACCCACAGGCCCATGAACCCCGTCCTGGCCATCTGCATCGGTGCCTGCGCCGGCGCGCTGGCGCGCTGGCAACTGGGCCTGTGGTTCAACGCCGGCGGCTGGCTGCCCTGGGGCACGCTGGCGGCCAACTGGATAGGCGCCTACGTGATCGGCGCGGCGGTGATCTTCTTCCAGGCGCACACCGGCATCGACCCGGCCTGGCGACTCTTCCTCATCACCGGCGCGCTGGGCGCGCTGACCACCTTCTCCACCTTTTCCGCCGAGGCCGTGGCGCTGGTGCAGCAAGGCCGGCTGGCGATCGCGCTGTTGCATGCCGGCCTGCACCTGATCGGCTCCCTGCTGCTGACCTGGGCCGGCATCGCCAGTGCGCGCGCCTGGTGGAACCTGCCCGGCTGAACCGGGATAACCCTGATGCAATATCGGGCAATTTAATTGCCTAGGCAATATTTTATCAGGCATGGATAATCCGCCCCACTGTCCGCACCCATCCACCGCCATGCCACACCCAGACCGCCCCGCCGCGTTCTACGACGCCAACAAGTTCTGCGCCGAGGAAAGCGTGGGCTACCTGATGAAGCGGGTGATGCTGTCGCTGGGCCAGCAGATCGACAAGCGGCTGGCCGCCTACGACCTGACCACCGCCCAGTGGAACCCGCTCATGTACTTGAAAAAGAACGGGCGTTCCACCGTGGCCGAGCTGGCGCGCTGGCAAGTGTCCGATGCCGGTGCCATGACCCGTCTGCTGGACCGTCTGGAGAAGAAGGGCCTGTGCAAGCGCGAGCGCTCGCTGGAAGACCGTCGGGTCGTGCATGTGGAACTCACCGAGGAAGGCGCCAAGGCGTTGGAACATGTCCCGGCCATGCTGTCCGAGGTGCTGAACCACCATCTGGCGGGCTTCGACGACACCGAGTTGCAGACGCTGGTGAAGCTGCTCAGACGCATGATCGCCAATGGGGAACACATGCGCGATGGCCCATGAGGCACCCAAGGCCGCTTTTTTTTTGACCTATTTAATTGCCTAAGCAAATGACACCCAGTCAATCAATCCCACGGACCCCGCTGCCGCCCACGGATGAGCGGAAGCACTTTGGCCTGCGGACGACGGCCGTGGCCCTGGCCGTGGTGCTGGCCGGCTGCGTGAGCACCGCCGGCATCGAGTCCGGCGCGCGGGCGCTGACGCCCCGGGAGATCGGCCTGCCCGCCGTGGCCTCCACCGCGCCGGCGGTGGGCGCGCAGTGGTGGCAAGACCTGGGCGATGCGCGCCTGAGCGGACTGGTCGAGCGCAGCCTGGCCGCCCACCCCAGCCTCAAGGTCGCCCAGGCGCGGCTGGCCAAGGCGGCGGCGGGCGTGGCCATCCAGGAAGCCGGCGACGGGCCACGGGTGGTGGCGGGCGCCGACAGCACGCGCCAGCATTTCAGCGCGAACAGCATTTATCCGGCGCCCCTGGGCGGCTCCATCCGCACGCTGGCCAACGCACAGCTCGCCGGCAGCTGGGAGCTGGACTTCTTCGGCCAGCACGGCGCGGCCATCGCCGCCGCCGTGGGCAGCGAGCGGGCCGCCCAGGCCGACCTGGCGGCGGCGCGCCAGCTGCTGGCCACCCAGCTGGTGCAGGCCTATGTGCAGTGGGCGCAGCTGGCCGACCAGCGCGAGGTCACCCAGCGTGCCCTGGCGCAGCGAGAGGAGATGCTGGGCCTGATCCGCGAACGTGTGTCGGCCGGCCTCGACAGCCAGGTGGAACTGCGCCTGGGTGAAGGGGCCTTGCCCGAGACTCGGCTGCAGCTCGAGCAGTTGGACGAGCGCATCGCCTCGACGCGGCTGGCGATCGCTGCGCTCGCGGCCATGCCGCTGGAGCAGCTGGACGGCCCCCACCCCACGCTGCGCGCCTTGAAGGCCGCGCGCCTGCCCGATCAACTGCCCGCCGACCTGCTCGGGCGCCGCGCCGACATCACGGCCGCGCGCTGGCGCATGGAGGCGGCCACCGCGGGCGTCAAGGTCGCCCGGGCCCAGTTCTATCCCAACATCAACCTGACCGCCTTCGCGGGCCTGTCCAGCATCGGACTGGGGCAGCTGGTGGAGTCGGGCAGCCGCCACTACGGCATCGGCCCGGCCATCCACCTGCCCATCTTCGACGCCGGCGCCCTGCGCGCCCAGCTCAGGGGCAAGACGGCCGACCTGGACGCGGCCATCGAGACCTACAACGGCGCCATCCTGGACGCCGTGCGCGAGGCCGCCGACCAGCTCAATGTGCTGCGCTCCATCGCACGCCAGCAGGCCGAGCAGGCCCAGGCCCAGGCGGCGGCCGAATCAGCCTACGAATTCGCGCGCCAGCGCTACGCCGCCGGCCTGACCGGCCACCTCACCCTCATCCAGGCCGAAACCGCGGTGCTGGCCCAACGGCGCCAGGCCTTGGATCTGCGGGCCCGCGCACTGAGCGCCCAGGCCGCGCTGGCGCGTGCGCTGGGCGGTGGCCACCAGGCGCCGACCGAACTCGCCGCGATGCAGCCGGAAAGCCGCTGACCCTCACACCACCGAACCGCCCCCACCCGAACCACCGATACCGGAGCACCCCATGAACGCCCCTGCCGCCGCCCCCACGCCCACCCCGACCCGCAACCCTGCCCGCAAGAAGGCCTTGACCGCCGTGACCGCCGCCGTCCTGCTCGCGGGCCTGGGCTACGCCTCGTACTGGGCCCTGGTGCTCAACCACTTCGAGTCCACCGACAACGCCTATGTGCAGGGCAACGTGGTGCAGATCACGCCGCAGGCGCCGGGCACCGTGCTGGCCATCGGCGCCGACGACACCGACCACGTCAAGGCCGGCCAGTGGCTGGTCCGCCTGGACCCGGCGGACGCCCGGATCGCGCTGGAACAGGCCGAGGCACAACTGGCGCAGACCGTGCGCGAAGTGCGCACGCTCTACGCCAACAACCGCGCGCAGCAGGCGCAGGTGGAGCTGCGCACCGCCGACCTGGCGCGGGCGCGCAGCGAGCTGGGCCGGCTGCAGGACGACGTCAACCGCCGCCAGCCCCTGCTGGCCAGCGGCGCCGTGGGCAAGGAGGAGTTCAAGCACATCGAAGCCCAGCTGAGCGCCGCTCGCAGCGGCGCCGCGGCGGCGGAGTCGGCCTTGCTCGGCGCCCGCGAACAGCTGGAAGCCACCCTGACCCTGACCGCCGGCACCACGCCCGAGGAACACCCCAGCGTGTCGCGCGCCGCCGCACGGGTGCGCGAGGCCGCGCTGGCGCTCAAGCGGGTCGACCTGGTGGCGCCGGTGGACGGCTATGTGGCACGCCGCAACGTGCAGCTGGGCCAGCGCGTGCCGGCCGGCGCACCATTGCTCTCGGTGATTCCGCTGGACCAGGTCTGGGTGGAGGCCAACTTCAAGGAAAGCCAGCTCAAGCACCTCCGCCTGGACCAGGCCGTCGAACTCACCGCCGACGTCTATGGCAACAAGGTCACCTACCACGGCCGCATTGACGGCCTGGGCGCTGGCACAGGCGCCGCATTCGCCTTGCTGCCGGCGCAGAACGCCACCGGCAACTGGATCAAGGTGGTGCAGCGCGTGCCCGTTCGTGTCAAGCTGGACGCGGCCGAACTCAAGGAACACCCGCTGCGCGTCGGCCTGTCCATGGAGGCCAAGGTCGACGTGAGCCGCACCGACGGCCGGATGTTGTCCGAGAGCACCCAGTCGGCCAACACGCTGCAGACCAGCGTGTTCGACCAGGACCGCGCCGAGGCCGATGAGCGGGTGCGCCGCATCATCGCGCGCAACAGCGGCGTGGCCCTGCCCAAGGTCCTGCCCGCCCGGCCGCACCTGGCCCAGGCCGCCACAACCACCGCCGCCGCGTCGCTGGCCCAGGCGCATTGAGCCGCAGGACACCGCCCACCATGTCGTCCACGACAGCCACACACCCCGGCACCCCGGCCCAGACACCGCCGGCGCCCGCCCAGCCCGCCACCTTCGCCCCGCTGCAAGGCAGCGAGTTGGTGCTGGGCACGCTGGCCCTGTCGCTGGCCACCTTCATGAACGTGCTCGACTCGTCCATCGCCAACGTGTCGATCCCGGCGATCGCGGGCGACATGGGCGTGAGTCCCGGCCAGGGCACCTGGGTCATCACCTCGTTCGCGGTGGCCAATGCGATCTCGGTGCCCCTCACGGGCTGGCTCACCCAGCGCTTCGGCCAGGTGCGTCTGTTCACCATGAGCATCCTGCTGTTCGTGCTGGCGTCCTGGCTCTGTGGCCTGGCGCCCAACATCGGCATGCTGATCGCCTTTCGCGTGCTGCAGGGCCTGGTCGCCGGGCCCATGATCCCGCTGTCACAGACTCTGCTGCTGGCCAGCTACCCGCGCGCCAAGGCCGGCTCGGCGATGGCGATGTGGGCGATGACGGTGCTGGTGGCGCCGGTCGCCGGCCCCCTGCTGGGCGGCTGGATCACCGACAACATCGCCTGGCCCTGGATCTTCTACATCAACATCCCGGTGGGCCTGTTTGCCGCGATGCTGACCTGGTCCATCTACCGCAAGCGCGACCCCGGCCCCCGCCGCGTGCCGCTGGACGTGGTGGGCCTGCTGCTGCTGGTCCTCTTCGTGGGAACGCTGCAGATCATGATCGACAAGGGCAAGGAACTGGACTGGTTCGAGTCCAGCGAGATCATCGCCTTGACGGTGGCCGCCACCGTCAGCTTCCTGTTCTTCCTGGCCTGGGAGCTGACCGACCGCCATCCCATCGTCGACCTGCGCCTGTTCGCGCGGCGCAACTTCGTCACCGGCACCCTGGCGCTGTCGGTGGCCTACGGCCTGTTTTTTGGCAACGTGGTGCTGCTGCCGCTGTGGCTGCAGCAGTACATGGGCTACACGGCCACCTGGGCCGGCCTGGCCACTGCGCCGGTGGGCCTGCTCGCCATCGTGTTCTCGCCCTGGGTAGGCAAGAACGTGGGCCGCATCGATCCGCGCAAGCTGGCAACGGTGGCCTTCCTGGGTTTTGGCGGTGTCCTGTGGATGCGCTCGCATTTCAATGCGCAGGCGGACTTCATGTCCATTCTCATCCCGACGCTCTTGCAAGGCGCGGCCATGGCCTTCTTCTTCATCCCCCTGCAGGCCATCCTGTTCTCGGGGCTGCCGCCCGAACGCATGCCGTCCGCCTCGGGCCTGTCCAACTTCGTGCGCATCACGGCCGGCGCCGTCGGGACCTCGATGTTCACCACGCTGTGGGAAAGCCGCGCGGCCATGCACCATGCGCAACTGGTCGAGGCCATCCACGCCGGCAGTCCCACGGCCCAGGCCACCCTCGCCCAGCTGACGGCGGGTGGCCTGACCCAGGGGCAGGCCCTGGCCACGCTGGACCGGCTGGTCAACCAGCAGGCCTTCACCCTGGCCGTGACGGACCTGTTTTACGCCTCGGCCCTGTGCTTCTTCGCGTTGATCGCGCTGATCTGGGCCGCCCAGCGGCCGCAAGGCGCCTCGGGCGGTGGCGGCGGCGCACATTGACAAGAAAAAGGCCGCCTTGCGGCGGCCTTTTTCGGCGCTCAGATCACAGGGTGATCAGCGGATCACGGCGATGGTTTCGCGCTTGCCGGCCTTGTAGGTCATCAGCGTCAGGGCACCGTTCTTGATGTCGCCCTTTTCGTCGAAGGCGATGTTGCCGGTCACACCCTTGTAGTTGGTCTGCTTCAGCGCGTCCAGGTACTTGGCCGGGTCGGCGGAGTTGGCGCGCACCATGGCGTCGGCCATCACCTTGACGGCGTCGTACACGTAGGGCGCGTAGACCTGCACGTCGGCGTTGTACTTGGCCTTGAAGTCGGCGCGGAACTTGTCCATGCCGGCCTTCTGTTCGCCTTCAACACCACCGGCTTCGGCGCAGAACACCTGGTCGTCGGCGATCGCGTCGCCGGCCAGCTTGGGCAGCTCGCTGGAGCAGATGCCGTCGCCGCCCATGAACTTGGCCTTGATGCCCAGCTGCTTCATCTGGCGCAGCATCGGGCCGGCCACGGCGTCCATGCCGCCGAAGAACACGACGTCGGGCTTCTTGGCCTTCAGGGTGGTCAGGATGGCGTTGAAGTCGGTGGCCTTGTCGTTGGTGAACTCACGGCCCACGACCTTGCCGCCAGCGGCAGCCACGCCCTTTTCGAATTCGTCGGCGACGCCCTGGCCGTAGGCGGTGCGGTCGTCGATGACGGCCACGGTCTTGGCCTTCAGGCTTTCAACCGCGTATTTGCCCAGCGTGCCACCCAGGTGCACATCGTCAGCCACCACGCGGAACACGTTGTTGTAGCCCTGGCGGGTGTACTTGGGGTTGGTCGCGGAAGGCGAGATCTGGGGGATGCCGGCGGCGTTGTAGATCTGCGAAGCCGGGATGGTGGTGCCGGAGTTCAGGTGACCGATCACGCCGTTGACCTTGGCGTCCACCAGCTTGGTGGCGGCGGCGGTGCCCTGCTTCGGATCGCCAGCGTCGTCTTCGGCCAGCAGCTCGAATTTGGCGGTCTTGCCGTCGATCTTCAGGCCGGCGGCATTGAGCTCGTCGATGGCCATGCGGCCGCCGTTTTCATTGTCTTTGCCCAAGTGGGCGATGGCACCGCTGGTCGGGCCGACGTGGCCGATCTTGATGGTGACGCTTTCAGGTGCGGGTGCTGCAGCAGGCGCGGCCGCGGGTGCCGGCGCTTCTTCTTTTTTGCCGCAAGCGGCAAGAATCACGGCCGCAGAAACAACAGCCAATTTCATCTTCAGTTGCATAGGAACCCTTGTGAATGAAAGGAGAACAATGACGTTTTATGAGCGGAGTTTTTCTCCACACCCATAAAGATACTCCAAAAATTGATAGTCGGCGCCCTGCCACCCCCAGTTGGTTGAGGCTTCAAGGGTAAGCCCGCATAGGCACAACCCCAGACCATGCCGCATAAGCGCTGCGAATGGGCCTCAAGCCGAACTGCTGAACCCCGACACATCGGCGGGCGGCGGTGGCGGCGGGTCCGTGCGCAGGACCTCCTGCGCCACCGCCAGCACCTCGGCGTGCAACTCCGACATCCAGCGCGCCGTCAAGGCCGGCAAACGGGCTTCCAGTCGGACCATGACCTGCTGCGCCATGACCTCCGCGTGCGAGGCCAGAACCTCCTCGTTCGGCACGGCGGGCGGATCGGGCGCGACGGGTTCGGGTTCGGGCGTCAGCACCACCGCCGCCTGGGGCCAGTCCGGCACGGCCACGGGCTCCGGGGCGGGAGGGGCCAGTTCGGTTTCGGCGCGGGGCACGGCCCCCGGCCGGGGCGCTGCGGGCAGCACCTCGGTCAGCGTGGGCACGAAGCGCGGCGGCACACGCGGCTCGGGCACGGCCTCGCTCCCCACGCCACCTGGCCCACCACCGCGATCGAACCCGTCGTTCACGATGCCGGGGCCCCCACCGCCGCCAGATCGTGGCGCACCAGCTGGTGGCCTTGCGCGGCGTACCAGCGCCAGCGTTCCCGGGCTGGCGCCCGGTCGCGCTCGTCCTGGGTGACGATCTCGATCACGCGATGTGCCGCAACCCCCTGCTCCAGCACCAGCGGAATATGGGGCAACAGATTCACCAGCACCGCGTCGGCCGGCACGGCGGCTTGCTCGTCTGCCAGCAGGATGGGCGAACGTGCGCGCACATGGGCCGGCGCGTGCTGCGTGGCGTGGGGCACAAATTCGTCGGCCGCGAAAGCCCACAACGCGGCGTCCAGTGCGTGGATGTCGGCGGTGTCCAGCACCACGTGTGCCCGGTGCCCGGCGCGCCACACCTTGCGCAGCAAGCGGCAGGTGTAGGCCGTGCGATCGGGCACGTTGAAATGGAAGGCGACCTCGGCCACGGCGTGCTCAGGTCACGCGCCAGCGCGGGGCGTGGCGGGCTTGCGTGGGGCCTTGCGGGCTGCCGGCACGGGGGCGGCGGCCACTTGCGTCAGGTAGCTGAACAACAAGCCCACCGGGCGGCCGGTAGCGCCCTTGGCCGCCCCGCTCTTCCAGGCGGTGCCGGCGATGTCCAGGTGGGCCCAGGGCGCATCGCCCACGAACTTCTGCAGGAACTTGGCGGCCGTGACCGCGCCGGCCTGGCGACCGGCCACGTTGGCCATGTCGGCGAAATTCGTCTTCAAACCCTCGGCGTATTCGTCGTCCAGGGGCATGCGCCAGCACGGATCCTGCGCCTCTTCGCCGGCGGTGGCCAGCGCCTGCGCCAGCGCGTCGTCTGTGGCAAACAGGCCGCTGCGCACCCCGCCCAGGGCGATGACACAGGCACCGGTCAGCGTGGCGATGTCGATCACCGCGCGCGGCTTGAAGCGCTGGGCATAGGTCAGCGCGTCGCACAGGATGAGGCGGCCCTCGGCGTCGGTGTTGAGGATCTCGATGGTCTGCCCGCTCATGCTGGTGACCACGTCACCGGGCTTGATGGCGCGGCCATCGGGCATGTTCTCGCAAGTGGGGATCAGGCCGACCACGTTGACCTTGGGTTGCGCCTCGGCCAGGGCGGCGAACAGACCCAGCACGCTGGCGGCCCCGCCCATGTCGAATTTCATTTCGTCCATCTCGGGAGCGGGCTTGAGCGATATGCCACCGGTGTCGAAGGTGATGCCCTTGCCCACCAGCACCACCGGGGCGTCTGTCTTGGCAGCGCCCTGGTAGCGCATGACGATGAAGCGAAGTGGTTCCTCGGACCCCTGCGCCACGGCCATGAAGGCGCCCATGCCCAGCTTGGCCACCTCGCGCGGGCCCAGCACCTCGGTCTGGATGCGGGGCGACTTGCCCAGCTTGCGGGCGACGTCGGCCAGCATGGAAGGCGTGGCGTGGTTGCCAGGCCGGTTGGCCCATTCCTTGGCCAGCTCGATGCCCTTGACCAGGGCGGCACCTTGCGCGTGGTCGGCCCGCACGGCAGCCGCGTCGGCCACGCCCAGCAACAGCGTCTGGAGCGCACGCGGCGTAGGCTTGGACTTGGTGGCGGTGTAGGCGTAGGTGGCGTCGGCTGCGGCTGTCATGGCGGCACGCAACACACCCGGCACTGGCGCCAGCACGGCCAGGCTCAACACCACCTTCTTGACGGCGGGCGACTTCAGGGCGCCCAACGCCGCCGCCACCGCCCTGCGCACGCTGGCGGGCGAGCCATCCCCCGCCCGCACCATGACCAAGCGGGCGGCCTTGCAGGCGGGGTGGCCCTGGCTGAGCCAGAGCTTGGCCACGCCACCTTCCCAGTGGGCGCCGGCGGCTTCACGGCGGGCCAGCTCGGCCAGCGGATCGCCTTTGGCCACCACGGGCTGGTCGGGCCACAGCAGCACCAGGGCATCACAGGCGGTGGCAGCGGCCTGGGCCAGCGAAAGGGTCTTGAGTTCGAAGTTCATCGTTCCGAGGGAGTGTGTGGTTCAAAGGGCATCGCCATCACGGTGCATCTTAACGCCCGCCTCGCGCGCACCCCGACGGCGCGATCCCGCCCGCGATGGCCCCCCGGCTCCGCGCCGGCCCGGCCCACGCCGGAGCACGGGCCGGGCGGGGACACATCAGGTCGGCGCAACGAAGGAGATGGCCGACGCCAGGTGCGCGCTCCAGTCGCCATCGCCGGCAGCCATGCCCACCAGCACGATGGAGCCACCCTGCAGGTTCAACACCACGTCGCCACCGGCGGTGGCCGCCGCGTACTTGCTGACCACGTCGCCAGCGGTGATCGGCCCGGAAAAGAAGTCCACAAAATGCAGCTTGTCACCTTCGCTCCATTTGAAGTCGGTCACACGGTCCGCACCCAGTTGCGACTCGAACACAAAATGGTCACCGCCGGCACCACCGCTGTAGATGTCGTTGCCCTTGCCACCGAACAGCACATCTGCGGCATCGCCGCCAAACAACTGGTCGTTGCCGTTGTCGCCATACAGGTAGTCGATGCCCTCGTCGCCATACAGCTTGTCATCGCCGTTGCCGCCGTACAGGGCATCCGTACCGTCGTTGCCCTTGAGGGTGTCGTTCCCATTCCCGCCTTGCAGAACGTCTTCTGCCTTGCCCGTGGTGCCCACCAGGTTGTCCGCGCCGTTGGTGCCGATGAGGTTCTTGCCCTTGTCGGCAGTGGAGCCAATGATGGTGAGGGTGATGTCATCGGTGCTGGAGACACCGGTGCTGTCGGTCACGGTGTATTTCAGTTTCGCCGTGATCGTCTGGTTGGAGGCCATCCAGTCCAGTTCCGCTGCGGGGGTCAGGTAAATTGATTTGCCGTCCACATCGGACACCTGCACCTTGAGGTCTGGCAAGTTGACTGCCTGCTTGGTCACGGGGTTGATGAGGGAAAAACCGCTCGGCCAAAGCATGGTGTCAAAAGTCACGACACCCAAGGTCAACGCATTGCCATCGGCGTCCGTCGCATGGTCGGGAATGATGGGCAGGAGGATGGCCGCGTTCTCGACGGTCGACAACGAGATCGCCTGCAAGGTGGGCGCGTCGTTGACGTTGGCAATCACCTGTCCCGTGCCCTCGAACGCCGTCGTGCCGCCAAACGGATCCGTGCTTGTGGCCACCGCGCGCACTTCCTTGCCCACGTAGCTCTGGTCGCTCGGTATCGCCAGCGTGCCGGTGTTTGCTCCAGCGATGTCCGTCCACACTCCGGCAATCTTTTCTTGCCAGCGGTAGGCCGTCGTGACCGCCCCGTCCGCGTCGGTCGCCGTCAGCAAGGCCGCCAGGCTGCCGCCCTCTTGGGCGGCTCCCGTCACCGCCAGCGTGCCCGTTGCTTCATCTTCCACGTTGGCCACCGCCGCC